>NZ_DASTRI010000258.1:0-7382 GCF_035761305.1 Chitinophaga sp.
GGTCTTTCAGCGCGCCGGTAAAGGCGCCTGCCACATAGCCAAAAAGCTCACTTTCCAGCAGCTCTTTGCCAAAAGCGCTGCAATTTACCGCTACAAACGGCTGCTGCCTGCGCCTGCTGGCCTGGTGTATGGCCTGGGCAAATACTTCTTTTCCTGCGCCGGTTTCGCCCAGCAGCAGCACGGTAATATCTGCCGGCGCTACTTTGGCTGCCAGGTCTATAGCGCTTTTGATAGCGGGCGACCGGCCAATAATGCTGTCAAAAGTATATTTGCCGGCTATTTTTTTCTCCAGCTCCCGTACCCGCAGCTGCAGCAATGCTTTGTCCATTGCCTTGCCTACCAGGGGCAGCACTTTATTGTTGTCATCGCCTTTGGTAATGTAATCAAAAGCGCCATTCTTAATGGCCTGCACGCCATCTGCAATATTGCCGTAAGCAGTAAGCACAATTACCTCTGTATCGGGGTGGGTGGTTTTAATGGTTTGGGCAAAGCTAACCCCGTTGCCATCGGGCAGCTTAACATCTGACAATACTACCTGTATTTCCTCTTTCTCCAGTATTTTCAGGGCTGCACGGGTATTGGCGGCTTCATACAGGGTATAGCCTTCCAGGGTTAACAAACGGCTAAGCAGCTTACGCAGCTGCTCCTCATCATCAATTATCAGAATGGAACCTTTTGCCATAAGGCAAAAGTAATTACGAATTGGTTAATTACGAATGGGGCGGCGCTTGTAATGCCAACTATGGTTTCGGGAAAAGCATGGCTCTATTGTGAATACCCAATTACGCCCGGCAGCAGCGCATTGCCTGTTCCGTTTTTCAGAAAATGCCTTTGAAACTTTTACTACTGGTAATTAACGAAATAATTAAAGCAACATATAAATTACCAAGTTAACGCCAACAGCATTGGCCCGCCACCATTAATTATTCATAATCATAATTACTTTCTATGGCATTCATATCCCGTTTAGCGGGATCGTAATTGCCAATTCGCAGTTAATCATGGTCGGCTGTTTTCTGGTTGCGTTTAAAGTACATAGCGCCCATTAAGGCCGCCAGCAACCCAACAATACCATTGGAGAAGAATACATTACTGATCAGAAATATGCCGGAGTTACGGGGCATATCCACTCCCTGCGGGCTGTTTCCCATACTGTCATTAGCGCCACCCATAGCAGCATTACCCGGATTAGCCTGTATAACAAAGTGAAGGATAATGCTAACAATGGTAAGCACAACAGTTACTATCAGCGTTATGCGTATACCTATCCCGAACAGCTCTTTCACAGAAGCACCTTCGGGGTGCTGCCGCATGTATTGGGCCTGGGCAAACAATACCCCCAGGAACAGCACCAGGTTTACAAAATAGCCGGTCCATAAAACGGTTTTGGCGCTCGTAACGTAAAATATAATAGTAAGTATAACAGATATAACGGAAAGGCCTATACTATATGCAAGACCGATTTTAACAGGGTGATGTTGAGTGGTAGCCATAATATTACAATTTGTTTCTACTGTGTTTTTTACAAACACTATTCCACTTCTGACATTGATTTTTCTATTTCCTTAATCACCTGCTGCAGATTATTTTTTTCCTGCTGTGTAGGCTGCCACAAGTCGCCCTTTTCCTGCAGGCGTTGCAGCATGTTGTGAATGGTGAAGTCTGTTATTTGCAGCTGGTCATTTACCTCATGCCACTCCAGCGGCGCAGATACGGTGGCCCCTGGCCTGGGGCGTACTGCATATGGCGCGGCTACTGTTT
Organism: Chitinophaga sp.; assembly: GCF_035761305.1. Lineage (GTDB taxonomy): Bacteria > Bacteroidota > Bacteroidia > Chitinophagales > Chitinophagaceae > Chitinophaga. The sequence continues at coordinate 1,762 of NZ_DASTRI010000258.1, forward strand.
GCCCCCGGCTATTCTGCAGGAAGTCGATATACACCTTTTTCTTACGCGCCGATTTTGCACGCACAACGCTGGTGCTGCCAGGCAGCTGCTGGTGGGTAAGGCGGGCAATATATTCACCAAACAGGCGACAGGTATCATACCCATATCTGGCGCCGGTAGGTATGTAAATGTGCAGGCCCGAAGCGCCGGAGGTTTTACAAAAACCGGTCACCTTCATTCCATCCAGTATATCCTTGATGCACAGCGCGGTTTCTACCACTGCTTTAAAGCTAATGTCCTCGGGGTCCAGGTCCATTACCAGGTAATCCGGGTTATCCAGGTGGCTTACGCGCGACAACCAGGGGTTTACCTCAATACATCCCAGGTTAATCATATAGGCCAGCGTAGCCTCATTATTACACAGCAGGTAGTCCACATCCTTACCGGTAGAGGCGGCATGCAATGATATGGTTTTTATCCAGTCCGGCGTGTTTTCAACATCCAGGTCCTTCTGGTAAAAGCTGCTGCCTTTAATACCATTGGGATAACGGTGCAGGCTCATGGGCCGGTCTTTTAAATACGGCAGCAGGTATTTGGCTACAGACAGGTAATAGTCAACCAGCTGCCCTTTAGTGATCTTTTCATCCGGCCAGTATATTTTCTGCTGATTGGTAAGCTTTACCATTTTATTGTTAAGCTTTAGCGTGCGCTCGTTTTCCATAGCTGCAGCTGCGGGCTGCTGAGCTGTTTCTTTTGCAGCAGTGGCTGCTTTACGCGTAGTGCCCATATTCAACGGTTTTGCAGTTTCCTGGTATACTTCGCTTGCCGGCTTATCTTCCCGCAGGCCCAGGAAAATAGGCTGCCGCAGGTGCCCACCCTCTGTCCATGATGAAAATTTCACCTGGCACACCAGGGTTGGCTTTACCCAGGTTACCGGCATATTGGTTTTAATTTTTTCTTTAAATACCGGCGCTTTTTGCCGGAGAGGCTGCAGCTTTTCATACAGCATATCAATCAGCTCACCGTTTAAGCCGCCGCCACAGTGGCCTACATAGCGTAATTTACCGCCATCCTCCAGCACGCCCAATACCAGGGCGCCCAGCTTTTTACGGCTGCCGCGGGGGGCGGTATAGCCGCAGATAATGGTTTCCTGCTCATTCAGCACTTTCATCTTCAGCCAGTTCATGGTGCGGCGGTCCTCTTCATACACACTGTCTGCTTTTTTGGCTATAATGCCTTCCCATTCCTTTTTGCGTGCTTTTTCAAACAGCTTTTCACCATTGGTTAACACATGCTCGGAGTATATGACCGCAGGGTCATCCAGCTGCTTTACCACTTCCTGCAGTAGCTCCTTTCGCTGAATAAGGGGCATTTCCCGCAGGTCCTGCCCGTTCAGGTTCAACAGGTCAAACACTACATAAGTGAGCTTTCCCTTACCGCTTGTTCTATAATTCTGCAATGCCTGGAAGTTGGAATTGCCTTTACTGTCCAGCACTACCACCTCTCCGTCCAGTACCACATTATGCGAAATTTTCTCTACGGCCTTAACAATGGGCACATAGTCTTTATTAAAGGAAAGGTGGTTGCGGGAATACAGGTCTACCTTGCCGTTTTGTACACTGGCAATAGCACGGTAGCCATCCCACTTGGGCTCAAACAGCCAGCCTTCGCGGTTAAAAGGCGCATCTACCAGCGTAGCCATGGTAGGCTTGTACATTCGTTCAGGTGCGGATTTTACGCGTGCTTTGGGTGCGGCCGGGGCTTTTTTTTTACCGGTGCTTTCGCTTTCCGTTGCGGCAGCCGAGGTGGCGCGCCGGGTGGAGGCTTTGCTGCGGGTGGCGCCGGCCTTTCCTGCTTCCTTAAATTTAAGCCCCTGCTCTATCACCTTTTTAGGCGTATAGTCCTCACTGTTATATGCCTCTTTTACTGCATAATCATCTTTATGCTTCAGCAGCAGCCAGGAGTTGTCTTCCCGTCCTTTCATTTTTACCAGGGCAAACTCACCTTTCAGCTTCCTGCCTTTCAGCTTTATTTTCAGGTTGCCTGCTTCAATTTCCTGCAGGGCTTCCCTGTCGAAACTCTTTCCATCTGCATGTAACAGCTCGTAGCTGCCTTTGTCCCATAGGTACACGGTGCCTGCGCCGTAGTTGCCTTTGGGTATGGTGCCTTCAAAATCTTTATAGTCATAGGGGTGGTCTTCTACCTGCATGGCCAGCCTTTTATCGGCCGGGTTCAGGGAAGGACCTTTGGGTACGGCCCAGCTTTTTAACACCCCTGCTACTTCCAAACGAAAATCATAATGTATACGGGAGGCATGGTGGCGCTGCACTACAAAAATATGCTGTCCTTTAGCGGCCTTGCCTCCTTTCGGTTCGGCGGTTTGTTTAAAATCCCGTTTTTTATGATAGGTACTTAAACTCATGATGCGCGTTTTTTATTAGTGCCATTACCCAGGCTGGCTTTGAGCTGGTCAAAGAGATCGGTGCTTTTGGTATGCACTACTTTCATCTTCTTCACCGTGCGGCGCTTGCCGCTGGCTTTGGCTTTAATGATCTTCATCAGCTCTGCCGTGTATTCATCTTTATACTGGCTGATGTCAAAGGTGGTGCTGTATTGCTTTACCAGCTCCTCTGCCATATCAAGCTCCCGTTTGCTTACTTTGGTGCGGTTATCGGGCAGGGTAAGCTCTTCGGGCGAACGCAGCTCCTGCTCAAAACGCAGCTGCTGCAGCAGCAGGTAATTTTCCCTGGGGCGCACTACCGCCAGGTGCTCTTTAGAGCGCAGCACAAAACGGCTTAACCCTACTTTTTTAGTTTTCTGGAGGGTTTTCATCAGCAGGTCGTAAGCCTTTACGCCTGCCTTGTCCGGCTCAATAAAGTAGGGCGTTTCAAAATAAATGTCATCTATCTCCTCCTCTTTCACAAAGGACTCTATTTCTATAATCTTGCTTTTCTTAGGGCTGGCTTCTTCAAAATCTTCATCTTCCAGTATCACATATTCATCGTTGTATAAATACCCTTTTACAATTTGATCCCACGGCACTTCTTTGCCGGTATCTTCATTAACGCGCTGGAACCTGATACGGGCGTGGTTCTTCTTGTCCAGCATATCCAGGTCCAGCCGGCTGTCCTGTACCGCGCTGTATAATTTCACCGGGATGTTCACCAGCCCGAAACCGATTGATCCTGACCAGATTGATCTCATAATGTTAAATATTAGTACCAGCTGTACAACACAAATAATACCATAATAGGGTATAAACAGGCATTTAAGCGGCGGTTCAACCGAATATATGCCACGGCCCGGTGGCATAACTTTTGACTTTTACAAAGGGAACCAAATTCCCTTTTTATGCAAGAGAAACCCGGTGAAATGACCACATTGTCGCAGGTCATGGAAAAAATGAGAAATAAGGGCTATGATCATGAATTTAAAATGAGTGATCACGGCAGAATGCAATCTATAGAAAGTAAAAAAGTTTTTAACCCGGAGGATCTGAAGATCGTAAAAACCTTCCGCTTTGAGGGAGAGTCGGACCCTGCTGATTCCAATATTCTTTACCTGATGGAGGACTCCCAGGGTGAGAAGGGATATGTGCTGGATGCATACGGCGCTTACAGCTCACACGAAGAAAGCGGTTTTGATGATTTTATCAAGAAGATACCTGTAGAAGACCGGGAAGAACAATTGTTATGATTGCAGTAAAAAATGCTGATGTGCTATACAAGAAAAACAGGTACCTCTGTTTTCCATTAGCGCATCAGCATTTTTTCAAAAACTTCAGCAGTATTTTTTCATCATTGTGCAATGCCCCATTATCGGGTTTATTACGGCTGTCGCGCACCTGCTGCATAAAACGCTCCAGCTTTCCTTCTTCATAAGCTACCAGCAGCCGCGGATGCACATAATATTTTTTGCACACAGCCCGCGTATTTCCCAGCTTACAGGCTACCCCATCTATTACTGTTACAATATTCCGTTTGCAGGCGGTAGCTGTTTCAAAAGGCTCCATATCGGCCAGCATATTCAGTGCATGCACGCTGCCCGCCCAGGTGCGAAAGTCTTTACAGGTAAAATCTTCGCCGGTGCAATCTTTCAGGAACTCGTTAATATCGCCGGAGTCCAGCCCTTTATGTTCCCCGTTCTCATCATAATACTGGAAAAGCTCCTGGCCGGGTATTTCCTTTACCTTTTTCAGCAATTTGGCCAGTGAGGAATGCCGGATGGTGATTTTTTGCTCCACTCCTTTTTTACCTTTAAAATGAAAGAAAAGCGTGCTGCCGTTAATTTTCACATGCTGGTTACGCAGGGTGGTAAGGCCATAGGAGCCGTATAGTTTTTCATAGGCGGCATTGCCTACCCTTATCCAGGTTTCCTGTAATACGCTCAGGGCAATGCACAGCACCTTTTCCTTGTTCATACCGCGTTTACGCAGCCCTGCCTTAATACGGCGGCGTATTTGAGGTAATTTCTCCCCAAAATGTTGAAGCCGGTCGTACTTGGTTTCATTACGCACCTCCTGCCACGTATTGTGGTAGCGGTACTGGCGGCGGCCCTTGGTATCAATACCAAAGGCCTGCAGGTGGCCGTTGGCGTAAGGGCATATCCAAACCTGCTCCCAGGCGGGCGGCAGCACCAGCTTGCGAATACGTTCAAGCACTGCTTCATCTGCAATTTTTTCTCCTTTAGGATCGAGATAATAAATCCCGTTGCCGTTTTTAACACGGGTTATGCCCGGCATATCGGTAGTTACATACCGCAGCCGGGCTGCTTTAGCCGTTAGCAGTGCTTCTTCATTTTCCATTTGCCTGGTTAGTACTAAATGAATAATAAATACATAATACCATGCTTACCCCACAGCCTGTGCTTTTTGCTGCCCCTTAAAGTAGCGGCAACAGGCTTCCACTATTTTGCCTGCATATTCCTCAATAACTGCTTCCGGCTCTTTTGCAGCAGGTACAAGTTTTCCGGCAGCCGCTATCAGCCCTTTACAGGTAATAGCGTAATAGGCATACAGGTCGTAAATGCCTATTTCCGGAAAAGGTGTGGCATAGCCGGTTATGGCTACGCCTACATTGCAGTTAAACAAAGGGCAAACGCCCTGCGCCATTTGTATGGCTACCTGCTGCGATACTGCATTACAGTCCAGCGCGTGAATGGGCTCTACCTGTAAATGTTTCACTTTATGCCCGGTATTATAAGCGGTAATACCGCCCTGGAAAAACAGCGCAGCGCCGTTGGCCTTGCTGAACATATACTGGAGGTAACCTGCGGTTACGCTTTCTGCCACAGCCAGCGTAAGGCCGTTTGCCAGGCAATAGTCGTGTATATAGTTAATGTGCTCGTCCATACAGTTTAATTACGAATTATCAATTACGGATTACGGATTACAAATTGCCGGCGATGGGGTAGCGGTTTGGTGTTCATTTGTAATTGACAATTAAACAATTAATAAAGGCCTCCGGCAAAGTATGCAGAGGCCTTCATGTGTTTCCGTAACAATAAATGCGTTGTTATTCGGCAGCAGCTTCTTCATTAACAGAAGTTTCTGCGATCTGGGTCAGCGTCTGGTCTGTTTCTTTTTCTTCTTCCAGTGTTTGTTCCAGCAGGGAAGCAATTTCGCTTTGTCCCATTCTGTTGGC
>NZ_DASTRI010000259.1:0-20566 GCF_035761305.1 Chitinophaga sp.
TAGAGGAAGCGCGTCGGCGCTACGGGATCAAAGGCACCTATACCATTCAGCAATGGCTAAAGAAATTTGGGAAAAATCATTTATTAAACAAAATTGTGCGTATAGAAATGAAGGGAGAGCAAGATCGTATAAAAGAGTTAGAATCAGAGGTAAAGCGGCTTAAAATAGCGCTGGCGGACGCCACATTGGCCAAAGATGCCCTTGAAACGTTAGTAAAGATTGTAAATGAGCATTATGAAACGGATGTAAAAAAAAATTTAGGAGAGCAACGATCCAGCGATGTGCAGAAGAAAAAGGACAATCGATAAAAGGGCTGTGCGATTATTTTGGATATAGCCGATCTGGATACTATAAGTCCTTAGCAACCAATACGGCTGAGGCGCTACGGGAAGATGTAATATTAGAACTGGTAAAGGAGCAGCGCCGTTATCAGCCAAAAATAGGTGGCAAAAAGCTATATAAGCTGTTAAAAGCAGATATGGAACAACTGGTAGCGCCGATTGGCCGCGATAAGTTCCTTGATGTTTTACGCAAAAATGACCTGCAGGTGAGAAGAAAGAAGAAATATGTGAGGACGACACAATCGTGGCATTACTATCATAAGTACAAGAATAGATTGAATCAAAAGGGACTAACAGGAGCTCATCAGGCGTATGTAAGCGACATTACATATTTGCGGACGCGGGCAGGATTTGTATATCTTTTTTTGCAAACAGATGCGTATTCGAGGATGATAACGGGATGGCACCTGTCCGATAGCCTGGCAATAGAAGGGGCAGTAGCGGCCCTCAAAATGACTTTAAAGCAATGTCCGGATTCTTTTGGGGCCATCCATCACTCAGACCGGGGAATCCAATATTGCTGTAAACAATATGTGGAGCTGCTAAATAAGCATGGGATGATCATCAGTATGACGGAGCAAAACCATTGTTATGAAAATGCAATGGCAGAGCGGGTAAACGGCATTCTGAAAGACGAGTTTTTATTGGATGAAGAGTTTGCAGATAAAGCATCCGCTTTAAAAGCAGTAAGAGAAGCAATACAGACCTATAATACCCGTCGTCCACATTGGTCTTTACAGTTATGCACACCAATGCAGGTTCACATGGCCGCGTAATACACAGTACATCAAAGAATTACAGCAACATTCACAATTAAGATGTGAATTATAAAAAAGAAAAAAAGTAGCAAAAAAAAGAAAAAGGTAATAGTAGTAATAATACTGTCTACTTTTTTTAGGACATGACATGATGATAAGCATTTGCAAACAGTATAGCGCAATCGTACCAGGTATTTGTGCTGCGTTCCTTCATGCTGCATCCTGCGTTACACGCGCAGCGTTCCGTATTTTGCGTTCAGCATTCCGCTTTTTGCGTTCCGCAGTTCGCATGCAGCATTCCCCGTTCCGTATTCCGCATTCAGCTTTTTGCCTTTTGCCTTTTGCTTTTTACTTTTTGCTTTTTGCCTTTTGCTTTCCGCATTCCGCAAACGCGCAGCAGCAAAGCGCTGTTTTGAAAGCAGATCGGTTGCAGCAATACGTGGCGTTCTTTAACCGTATTGATGATAAAAAAGAGGTGGTGAACTATGTACCGGATGCGCAGGCCGCTGAATGGCTGCAGCAGAACATTCCGCTGCTCGACTGCCCGGATAGCACCATTGAGCAGATCTATTACTACCGCTGGTACAGTTTCCGCAAACACTTAAAGCAAACGCCGGACGGTTTTATTTTCACGGAATTTATTATACCTGTGAAGCATGCCGGCCGTTATAACGCGCTTAGCTGCGCCACCGGCCATCACATATATGAAGGCCGCTGGCTGCGCGATACCGGGTATGTGAACCAGTACATCCGCTACTGGCTGGAGAAAGATAAGCATCAGCCGCACCCGCGCCTTCACCAGTTCAGCGGTTGGGTGGCCGATGCCGTATATAACTATTACCTGGCTACCGGCGATAAGAATTTCGCTGTGAGCATGCTTGACTCCCTGGATGCCGACTACCGCCTGTGGGAGCAGGAAAGGCTGCTGCCCAACGGCATGTTCTGGCAGTTTGATGTAAGGGATGGTATGGAAGAATCTATCAGCGGCGCCCGCCGTTACCGCAACATACGCCCTACCATTAACAGCTATATGTACGGTAATGCCGTTGCCATTGCAAAAATAGCAGCCATGGCAGGCCGCGATACATTGGTACAGCGGTATACAAAGCTGGCTGCTCAGCTCAAAGCAGCTGTGCAGGAAAAATTGTGGGACGATACGGCTTCATTTTTCAAGGTACGCATGGCAAAAGGAGATACGCTGTCTTCTGCCCGGGAAGAAATAGGTTTTATTCCCTGGTACTTTGATTTGCCGGACGATAAGGCCGCATATGCAAAAGCCTGGGAGCAGCTTACAGATCCCAAAGGTTTTTACGCGCCCTGGGGCATTACCACAGCAGAACAGCGGCACCCTGCTTTTCGTACGCACGGCACCGGTGGCTGTGAATGGGACGGCGCCATATGGCCCTTTGCCACCACGCAAACACTAAAGGCGCTGGCCAACCTGCTTACCAATTACCGGCATCACGATGGCATGAATGCGCAGGTATATTTCCGCGAGCTGAAAACCTATGCCCGTTCGCACCAGAAGAATGGTGTGCCGTACCTGGGTGAATACCAGGATGAAAAAACAGGCTACTGGTTAAAGGGAGATGACCCGCGCAGCAGCTTTTACAACCACTCCGGCTTTGGCGACCTGGTAATCAGCGGACTGATAGGGTTAAAACCCCGCAATGATGAACAGCTGGAAATAAACCCGTTAATACCCGCCGGAACCTGGGACTGGTTTTGCCTTGACCAGGTGCCGTATCATGGCCGCCTGCTCACCATCGTGTGGGATAAGACCGGGAAAAAATATCACAAAGGCAAAGGCCTGCAGGTATTTGCCGACGGTGAAAAAATATACAGCGCAAATAAGCTTACACACATCATAACACCGCTGCCTGCAAAAAAGCAGCCTTATACGCTGTGGTATGACAGCCCTGCTGCTAAGTGGACAGCTGCATTGCCCATTGGCAACGGCCACCAGGGAGCCATGATATACGGTACTGTAAACACAGAACATTTACAGTTCAATGAATCTACCCTGTGGACAGATGGGCCGCGGGAACATGCCCACCCGGGCGCAGTGCAGTACCTGCCGCAAATACGCGCCCTGCTGGCAGCCGGTAAGCAAAAAGAAGCAGAGCAGCTGGCAGAGGAGCATTTCATGGGGCTGAAAAGCGCCCCGCCGGTTTCCCGCTATGAAGCAGCCTATCAGCCGTTTGGCGACCTGTTGCTGCATTTCAGGGACACCACCTCACCGGTAACAGGTTACCGCCGCCAGCTGAACCTGCGAACGGCTGTTGCACGCACCACCTATACCACCAACAACATTCATTATACGCGTGAATACCTGGCCAGCGCTCCCCAAAGGGCCATTGCCGTACATTTAACAGCCAGCAAGCCAGGCAGCATCAGCTTTACCGCAGCCCTGGCAACACCGCAGCGGGAACATAGTTTCCGTAAAATAAACGACAGCACCTTTGCACTTTCGCTGAAAGTAAAGGATGGCGTATTGCACGGTGAAAGCTGGCTGAAAGTAAGCGTAAAAAAAGGGCGTGTAACCGTCGGGGATAGCACCCTTACTGTACAGGATGCAGATGAAGCAACTTTATACCTTACCGCTGCCACCAGCTATAAGAACTACAAAGATGTAAGCGGTAACCCGGCAGCGCTGTGCGCGCAGCTCACCGCCCGGCTTAAAGGGCTTTCCTATGAAAGCATCAGGGCCGCGCATATAAAAGATTACCAGCAATACTTCAATACATTTGATATTGACCTTGGCGAAAGTCAAACGCAGCTGGCCACCGATAAGCGCCTCCGCCAGTTTAACCCGGAAACCGATCCTTCCCTGGCAGCGCTGTACCTGCAATATGCCCGCTACCTGATGATTTCCGGCTCGCGCCCGGGCGGCCAGCCCTTAAACCTGCAGGGCATCTGGAACGATCAGATGACGCCGCCCTGGGACAGCAAGTACACCACCAACATCAACTTTGAAATGAATTACTGGCCGGCGGAGGTATTAAACCTTTCCGCCTGCACAGCGCCCATGTTCAGCCTTATTAAAGATGTGTCGCAAACAGGCCAGGCTACCGCAAGGGAACATTACGGCGCGCCGGGCTGGGTGCTGCATCATAATACAGACCTGTGGCGGGCTACAGCCCCCATCAATGCCTCTAACCACGGCATATGGGTAACCGGCGGCGCGTGGCTCAGCCATCACTTGTGGGAGCACTACCTGTACACGAAGGATAAAGCCTTTTTGCAGCAAACCGCTTATCCTGTTATGAAGGCTGCTGCTGAATTTTTTGTAAGCTTCCTGGTGAAAGACAGCGCTACCGGCTGGCTAATCAGCACCCCGTCAAACTCCCCGGAGAACGGCGGCCTGGTAGCCGGTCCTACCATGGACCACCAGCTGATCCGTGACCTGTTCGGCAACTGCATACAGGCAGCGGGCATTTTGCATATAGATGCAGCCTTCAGCAAAACATTGCAAACGAAATACAGGCAGATAGCGCCTAACCAGGTTGGCCGTTTTGGCCAGCTGCAGGAGTGGCTGCAGGATGTGGACGATACTACCAGCCATCACCGCCATGTATCGCATTTATGGGGCGTATTTCCCGGTAAGGATATTACCTGGGACCAGTCGCCGGACCTGATGAAGGCAGCCCGCCAGTCGTTGTTATACCGCGGCGATGGCGGCACCGGCTGGAGCCTGGCCTGGAAGGTGAACCTGTGGGCCCGGTTTAAAGATGGCAACCATGCCCTGCTGATCCTTAAAAACCTGCTTACGCCGGCAGAGGAGCCTTCCGGCAAGGTACACGGCGGCACCTTCACCAACCTGTTTGATGCGCACCCGCCTTTCCAGATAGATGGCAACTTTGGCGGCGCCTCCGGTATTGCGGAAATGCTGGTGCAAAGCCATATGGGGTATATTGATCTGCTGCCGGCCCTGCCTGGTGCCTGGCAAAGCGGCCATGTAAGCGGCCTTTGCGTCCGCGGCGGTTTTGTGCTGGATATGAGCTGGGAACAGGGCAGGCTGCAGCGCCTAACGCTAACGGCTACTGCCGGCGGTCCCTGCGAGCTGCAATACGGGCAGCAATCCCTGAAGCTAAAAACGCAAAAGGGAAAGCACTATCGCCTTCAGGTTAGCAACAATCAGCTGATTGTAATTAATAATTAACAATGAATAATGAATAATAACCTGCAGTTTGTCAATAATCACCGGTGCAGCCATGGCTCTTCATAGGAAGTTGCATAGCCATTCCTCATGCAAAGCCAAAGCACAATGCCAGCGCAATAAAGCACTAAACAGTACACGCATCGCAATCCTTAATTATTAATTATCCCATGTTTCGTTTAACAACACTGCTCTTGCTCCTCCTGCCCGCCTGCGCGGTTGCCCAGGAGGTAAAGCCCGAAGCTACGGAAGACTGGTTACGCAAGCCGCCGCTGGTAACCCCTGCAGGCCCTAACCGCGCGCCGTCAGACGCCATTGTGCTGTTTGCCGGTGCAAAGGACCTGGACAAATGGGAGCACCCGGACGGCAGCGCCGTTAAGTGGGAGGTAAAAGGCAATGTGCTCACCATCGTACCCAAAACAAAAGACATCCGCACAAAGCAGTCTTTCGGCAGCATGCAGCTGCATATAGAATGGAAAACGCCCGACCCGGAAGAGAACCACGGCCGCAATAACATGGGCAACAGTGGTGTGCTGTTCATGGGGCTTTATGAGCTGCAGATATATGAAAGCTATGATTACCGGGAACGTATTTACTACAACGGGCAGGCCGGCAGCATTTACAAACAGTATGCGCCCCTGGCCAATGCCAGCCTGCCGCCGCAAACCTGGCAAACATTTGACGTGGTGTTTGAAGCGCCGGTGTTTAATGCAGATAGTACCCTGAAAACACCCGCCCGTATCACGGTTTTCCAGAACGGCATTCTTATACAGAACCATGTAGCCATTAAAGGGCCCATGGTGTATGCCGGTTATCCCAAATATGTTTATCATCCCGCCCGGCTGCCCCTGGTGCTGCAGGAACATGGCAGCAAAGTAAGTTTCCGCAACATTTGGGTAAGGGAACTATGACGGTGTAGGATGGTCAGTTGAGTGGATTTTACTATATTCCGCTAACTCACCATCAGCTTTTGCCAGTGGAAGATCAACTTTGGGAATCCATAAGGGACAATGACCAGGCTGCCTTTACCAGCTTGTATAAAGACTATTACCAGCTGCTGTTTGCCGAAGGCTTCCGTACCTGCGGCAATAAAGACCTGGTAAAGGACTGCATTCATGAACTTTTTCTCGAAATATGGTATAACCGCCACAAACTGGCGCCGGTGCAGCATGTAGGGGCTTACCTGAAAACCTATCTCCGCAGGAAGATACTGAAAGAGGCCGGAAAGCTGCCGCAGCATACCACCGCTGATATAGAAACCCATGTTATTGAAACAGAGCGCCCTTATGACGAGCTGCTGATCCTCCTGCAGTCCAGGAAGGAGGTAGCTGAAAAGGTACGCCGGGCCATACAGCAGCTGTCCCCGCGGCAAATAGAGATCATCCGTATGAAATTCTTCGAGAATAAAAGCTATGATGAAATATCTTCCCTAACGTCCACAACCCCACGAACTATTTACAACCAGGTGCACAACTCACTCAAGATCCTTCGCAGGTATTTAAGCATCCTATTATTTTTCTGTTAATCATTAAGTTAGGTATTATTTAAAAATAATTATAATAATTCCATGGTAAAAATGGAATAACGGTTGCACTTATTAATATACAATGCAACCGTATGGATTATACATTTTATGAACCGGAAGACTTTGCGGCCAATGAATCTTACCTGCGGTACTATTTTAAGTTAGACCCCGTAGATGTTTTTTTCTGGCAGAACTGGATCAGCAATCATCCGGAGAAGCTGGATGTGATCATGAGCGCCGACCAGCTGATCAGCTTTGCAGCCCTGCACCTTCCGGAAGAAGAATATCAGCAGGAGCTGGAGCGCATGCAACGGGCTGTTGCTGCCGGTAAAACGCTGCAGGAGGAACCACCGCTCATAGCCACCAAACAGGGACGCCTGGTACGCCTGTTTGCTGTAGCGGGTATTACCATTGGCGTATTGCTGACCACTGTGCTGGTGTTATATAATATGGAGTATTACAGGAGCAGGCACACGCAGCAGCTGGCAGCGCAATACCTCCGTGAAAAGAAGAATGAAGGCGCACAGCCAATGAAGATACAGCTGGAAGACAGCAGCTTTGTTACCCTGGAAGCAGGCTCCAGGCTGCTGTACCCGCCGCATTTTACAGGCGGTAAACGGGAAGTGTACCTGGAGGGTAACGCCTTTTTTGATGTAAGCCATGATGCAGACCGGCCTTTTTATGTGTATTACAACAACCTGGTAACACATGTGCTGGGCACCAGCTTCCAGATACGCACCAATCCCAGGAAACAGGTAGAGGTGACGGTACGCAGCGGTAAGGTGGAGGTGTATGAAAAAAAGGCTGTCCCGCATAAGCAGGATCATGCAGCAGTAAGCAACGGGGTAATACTTACGCCTAACCAGAAGGTGACTTATTCAGAAGACAGCCGGCAGTTTGAAGCATCGCTGGTAGAAGACCCGCTGCCCCTGGCGCCGGCGGCAAAAGCGCACAGCATTCACGCAAATGATGCGCCGGTAGCTGCCAATAGCCGCAGCTTTGTATTTAACACAGCGCCGCTGCCGGATGTGCTGCACACCTTTGAGGAAGTGTATGGCATTGAAATAGAGGTAGAGAATGAACGCATTAATAACTGCCACTTTTCAGGAGATATATCCAATATGGATTTTAACGCCAGGATGGAGGTGATATGCCAGGTGTTGCATGTAGCCTATGAAGTAAGAGGAACCAAGATTATTATAAGGGGTACAGGTTGTCCCGCCTGAACAGCAATGGGGAGAATATATATGTAACAACGGTCAATATAAAAAATAAGCCGGCAATGTGGCGCATTACCGGCTGTGAATGTTGTCCGGATCCTTTTATTAAACGAACAAACAATTCCAAGTTATGAAAAATTAACCAGAATCAAGTCCACCGGCCGGCATTGTGGCGCAATACCGGCAACAGCAATCACGATTTAACGGATCCTTTTATTAAACGAACAAAATTTCATGTTATGAGATCAAGCGATCGCTATTCATCGCAGGTCGTTCATATGCTTGCCCATTTCCCGCCTGTACCTGCCGCAAGCAATAAGCAGGTATCGCAGCGCAAGCCGTGGATGGCCACAATACTGCTTGTCATGAGGATAACAGTACTACAGCTGGTGCTGGCAGTTACATTCGCCTGCACTGTATATGCCAACGATATATCCGCGCAGGATGTATTGAATAAGAGAGTAACACTAACGGTGCCGCCTACACAAATTTCGGGTATTATCACCTTGCTGCAGCAGCAAACCGGCATCCGCTTTTTGTATAGCCCGGAGGCCATACGTACCGACCGCAAGCTGTCTTTTTCCGCCAACAATGAAAAGCTGGGCGTGCTGCTTGAAAAAGTGCTGAAACCCATGGACATTGGCTACCGCGTGGTAGACGAGCGCATATTGCTGTATGCGCTGGAAAACGGCCAGCCGCATATGGTAGCCTTACAGGAGCAGGTGATCACCGGCACGGTAAAAGACGACCAGGGCCGCCCCCTGCCTGGTGTGACCGTAGCGGTAAAAGGCACCTCCAATGGTACGGTCACTAATCCCGACGGCACTTTCCGGCTGCGTATAAACAACGGCAATGCCATACTGGTAGTGAGCTTTATTGGCTACGAAACACAGGAGGTGCCGGTGAACGGTAAAACAACGGCGGATATACAACTGAAACCAGCATCCCAGTCGCTGCAGGATGTAATTGTGGTAGGCTACGGCAAACAGGAGCGCCGTAACGTAACAGGCGCGGTATCTACCATACGGGCTGAGGCTATTAAAGACCTGCCGGTAACCAGCGTTGACCAGAAGCTTACCGGCCAGGTAGCCGGCGTGCAGGTAATGCAGGTAACAGGTACGCCCGGCGGCAGCCCGGTAGTGCGCATACGCGGCGCAGGCTCCATTGGCGCAGGCGATGATCCGCTGTATGTAATAGACGGCTTTCCCATCACCACCAATTATAACAAATATTCCAACCCCCTCAGCCTTTTCAGCCCGAATGATATTGAATCCATTACCGTGCTGAAAGACGCCTCTGCAGCCGCTATCTATGGCTCCCGCGGCGCGAACGGCGTAATACTCATCACTACAAAAAAAGCAAAGCCGGGCACCAGCCACCTGGAGGTTGACATTTACACCGGTATACAGAAAGAGTATAAAAGAAACCGCGTAAAAATGATGACCGCACAGGAATTTGCCCAATGGCGCACAGAGCACCGGCAGGATATGGCGGCATTTACCGGCCAGCCTTTCGATCCTTTATCTGTACCTGCGGAATACCGTAATCCCGACTCCCTGGGCGCGGGCACCGACTGGTACGATGCCATGACCCGTGCCGCACCTATCCAAAGCTATAACGTAACCTGGAGCAAGGGCACAGAATCTCTGCGCGTGCTGCTGTCCGGCGGTTATTTTAACCAGCAGGGTATTGTACGCAACACCGCTTTTCAGCGTTACACCTTCCGCGCCAATATTGAAGGCAATGTGCGGAAGAACATTACACTGGGACTTAACTTTTCGCCCACCTATAACATCCGTAACCTGCAGGAAACAGAAGGGCACTTCAACACCGCTATTCTTACGCAGGGTTTGCTGAACAGTCCCTTGTCGCCCGTAAAGCAGCCGGATGGCAGCTATACGCCGGTAATAGGCTCGCCCGACGCTTTTTCAAACGCCAACCCGGTGAACATGCTGGAAAATACTACCAATAAGGTAAACAGCGTGCGGGCATTAACCAATGTATATGTAAACTGGGAAATTATTCCGGGCCTTAATTTCAAAACCACGCTGAATGTTGATTACAGCAGCGACAGGCAGAACATATTTGTGCCCTCTTATGTAGGCGGTTTCCGTACCCCGCCGCCGCAGCCCGCTACCGGCGCCTATAATACCGGCACCGTGGTAAACCTGCTCAATGAAAATACGCTTACGTATGACAAGCAGTGGAAAAACCACAACATCTCCCTGCTGGCAGGTTACACGGCACAGCAGGAGCGGGGCGAGTTCGGCAACTTTAACGGCAGCCAGTACCCGGACGATAATATACACACACTGAACGCAGCAGCTGTTATTACGGGGCAAACATCCGTACAGGAATGGCGGCAGCTCTCTTACCTGGGCCGTATTAACTATGGGTTTAAGGACCGTTACCTGGCCAGTGTAGTGTTCCGCCGCGACGGCTCATCGCGCTTTGGCGAAAATAACCGTTGGGGTAATTTTCCTTCCGCATCACTGGGATGGCGTATATCTGAAGAATCATTTTTCCCGAAAACAGGGTTTATCGACGACCTGAAGCTGCGCGGCAGCTATGGGTTAGCCGGCAACAACAACATCGGCAACTACACTTACCTGCCTGGTGTGGTGATTGACAATTCCACTAATTTCCTGAATAATACCAACTATGTGCTGGGCGGCGGTTTGGCCAGCGGTGTGCGTGTGAATGCGCTGGCTAATCCCGACCTGGGCTGGGAATCATCCCGCCAGGTAGATGCAGGGCTGGACCTTTCCCTGCTGAGAGGTCGCATTTATTTCATAGGCGAATACTACATACGCGACACCAAAAATATGCTGCAAACCATTGATGTGCCCAGCGTATCAGGTTTTGAAAGCGGCATTGCCAACATCGGCGAAGTGCGCAACCATGGATGGGAGTTTTCTTTAAGCACCCGCAATTTTACACAGGCGTTCCGCTGGAGCACAGATGTAAACATTGCATTTAACCGCAACCGGATCCGTAACCTGGGCAATAAATCGCAGATCATATCCGGCAGCGAAAGCACCAACATTTCACTGGTAGGGCAGCCCATGGGCCTGTTCTACGGCTATGTTTTTGAAGGCATTTTCCAGAGCCAGGAAGAGGTAGATAAATCGCCGCACCAGGCAGGCCAGGTACCCGGCACTGTAAAATATAAAGATGTGAACGGCGACGGTAACATTACCAGCGCAGACAAAACCATCATGGGCAATCCTTATCCCAACTTTACCTGGGGCCTCACCAACCGGTTCAACTATAAGAACTTCGACCTGTCGATCCTCATCAACGGCTCGCAGGGCGCTAAGGTGCTGGACCTGTACAAGCGCTTTACCACTAACCTGGATGGCGTATTCAATGTAGAGGAAGAAGTAAAGGACCGCTGGCGCTCGCCGCAGCAGCCGGGCAACGGCAAGCTGCCCACTACCGTAGCCAGCACGCCGCTGGCAAGGGAAATTAATTCCCTGTGGGTGAAAGATGCATCGTATGTGGCTATACGGAATATCACACTGGGCTACAGCTTTAAGGTAAAATCTGCCAGCGATGTGCGGCTGTACTTCAGCGCGCAGAATGCCTGGATATTCTCTTCTTACCACGGTAACCCGGAAGTAAATGTAAACGGCAACAACTCCCTGGCGCCGGGCGTAAACTATACCGGCTACCCGGTACCCGCCACATTTACAATAGGCGCAAATTTGAAGTTATAGGATGATGCCTCATTAAAAACAGCAACATGAAAAACACTAAATACCTGTTATTGCTTACATGCCTGCTTTCCGCCTGCGGAAAGGGTTTCCTGGATATATCGCCGGAACAGTTCCAGAAAGAAGGCAACTACTTTAAAAATGCCGACCAGTTCAACCAGGCAATGAACGGCGCCTATGCACCGCTGCAGGGCTTGTACACCGGCAGCCATTGGGTAATGACGGAAATGCGGTCGGACAATACCTCTTACCAGAAAAATACAAGCGATGCCTCCGGCTTTTCCCGCGAAGAGCTGGATGAGTTCCGCGAGCAGGATGATAACAGCTATGTATATTCTTTTTTTAACTACAGCTACAATGGCATTTCACGCTGTAATACCGTGCTGGATCACTTATCCGGCGCCAGTATCGATGAAACGGTAAAAGCACAGATAACCGGGCAGGCCAGCTTTCTGCGGGCGCTCTATTACTTTAACCTGGTGCGCCTTTATGGCGATATTCCGCTTACCGTGCATGAAGTAACCTCTACCAACGGCGCGTTTAGCATAGCGGA
Organism: Chitinophaga sp.; assembly: GCF_035761305.1. Classification (GTDB taxonomy): domain Bacteria; phylum Bacteroidota; class Bacteroidia; order Chitinophagales; family Chitinophagaceae; genus Chitinophaga. Next base: position 12,273 of record NZ_DASTRI010000259.1, read on the forward strand.
CCGTAAGCCGGCGGCAGATGTGTATACGCAGATCATTGCAGATGCGCAGGCAGCCATTGATAACCTGCCCGATGCCTGGACAAATGCCAAGGATAAAGGCCGTGCCGTAAAAGCCAGCGCGCAAACCCTGCTGGCAGAAGTGTATCTTACGCAAAAGCAATATGACAAAGCCATACCGCTGCTGCGCGCAGTAATGCAGTCGCCCAACGGGTACACCCTGCTGCCGGATTATGCCAGCCTGTATACCCTGGCTAATGAAAACAGCGCGGAGTCCATTTTTGAGGTACAGTATATGGAGGGCAGCTCCAACGAGTACAGCGATTTTATGTACCAGTTTGCACCATATAACGCAGGCAGCGGCATTACCGGCTTTGGTTTATATACCGGCTCCGGTTCCGGCTGGAATATTCCCACACAGAACATGCTGGATGCATACGAAGCAGGCGATAAACGGAAAGATGCATCCATCAGTCTTTCCTTTACCGATCCCAACACCAACAAGGTAGTGCCGTATGTAATCAAGTATAAAACACCGCATGCCATCCGTTATCAAACGGGCAGCAATTTCCCGGTGTACCGCTTTGCCGATGTGCTGCTGATGCTGGCGGAATGTTTAAATGAAACCGCCTTTGCAGCTAACGGGGAAGCATATACTTTACTGAACCAGGTACGTGCGCGTGCCGGCCTGGCGCCTAAAACAGCCGGTAATGCAAACCCCGCGCTGAATGTAAGCTCGCAGGAAGCGTTCCGCCAGGCAGTGTGGCAGGAGCGGCGGGTAGAGCTGGCGTTTGAAGATCATCGCTGGTTTGACCTGCTGCGTACCGGCCAGGCCACCGCGGTAATGCAGGCGCACGCTGTTGAGGAAAAAAGCCTGAAAAGCTACCTGGTGCCGGCAGCATACACCAACATCCGGCCGCAGTACCAGTACCCGAGAAGGGAAGTGCAGCTGATGCAATAGGAATAATAAATGTAAAATGTAAAATTTAAAATGTAAAAGTGATGGACGCAGTGTGCTCACTTTGCACGCTGCACCTGCTTTTACATTTTAAATTTTACATTTAATATTTTACATTTTCAACTCAGATTATGAAACACTGGTTATATATAACGGTTATCTTAGGCATTGGATTATTGCAAACCGGCTTTGCACAGCAACATAACAATAACACGGCTACACCGCTCACCGGAAAAGATTTCCGGCAGCCGCCCGCCGCCTACGGCATCCGCTGCTGGTGGTGGTGGCTCAATGGCAACGTTACCAAAGAATCCATTACGCTTGACCTGGAAGCCATGAAGGCAAAGGGTTTCAGCGGGGCATGCATTTTCGACGCAGGCGGTCAAAACCAGCGCGGCAACGCAGATGTGCCCGAAGGGCCTATGTTTGGCTCCCCGGCCTGGCAGGAGCTGTTCCGCTTTGCCGTACAGGAAGCGCACCGCCTGGGCCTGGTGCTAAGCCTGAACATACAAAGCGGCTGGAACCTGGGCGCCCCCGATGTGCAACCGCAGGAAGCCGCCAAACGCTTAACCTGGTCTGAAACAGTGATCGGCGGAAACCAGCGTTACGTGCAGTCTTTACCGTTACCGCCTGCGCATGACGGCTTTTACCGCGACATAGCCGTGCTGGCCTTCCCTTACCGCGATACCGCCGGTATAAAGCCCCTGCACAACCTGCGCCTGAAAGCAGCTTTTACTGAACTGGGCGGTTCCGCCCCCGATACGCGGTTCCTGCTGAATGAAGATACTGCGGATAATAAGCTTGTGCACACGCAGCATACAGCGGTTATTAACCTTACGCAGCATATGAACGCAAAAGGCGTGCTTACCTGGAAAGCGCCGCCCGGCAAATGGGTGATTATGCGCTTCGGGTACACGCTTAACGGCGCCGACATTTCCACCTCCAGCGGCAAATGGCAGGGTCTTGTAATTGATTACCTGAGCCGGGAACATTTTACCCGCTACTGGAATACGCATGTGCAGCCGCTGCTGCAAAGCATAGGAAAAGATGCCGGCACCACGCTCCGTTACCTGCAAACAGACAGCTGGGAGCTGGGCGGCGTTAACTGGACGGAAAACTTTCAGCAGGAGTTCCGCAGCCGCCGCGGGTACGATATATTGCCTTACCTGCCTGTAGTAGCCGGCAAGCTGGTTGACAGCCGGGACGCCAGCAACCGCTTCCTGGCCGACCTTCGCAAGACCATCGGCGATTGCGTGGCCGATAACCATTACAAAGTGTTCCAGGAAAAAGCAGCGGCATATGGAATAGGCATACAGCCTGAAAGCGCCGGACCGCATGCCGGTCCTTTTGACGGGTTAAAGAACCTGGGGCATAGTGAAATTATGATGGGCGAGTTCTGGTCGCCCTCCGGGCACCGCCCAACGCCCGAAAGCCGCTTTTTCGTAAAGCAGGCCGCCAGCGCCGCGCACATTTATAACAGGAACCTGGTAGGGGCAGAAGCTTTTACCACCATTGGCCACCACTGGGATGATATTATCTGGAAAGAGATGAAGCCCAGCTTTGACCATGAAGTATGCGCAGGCCTTAACCTTACCCTGCTGCACACCTTTACCAGCTCGCCGCCTGAAATGGGCGAACCGGGGCAGGAGTATTTTGCCGGTACGCATTTTAACCGGCACATTACCTGGTGGAAATATGCCGATGCCTTTTTCAATTACATGAGCCGGGTGCAGTACATGATGCAGCAGGGAAGCTTTGTGGCAGATGTGCTGTATTACTACGGCGATCATGTGCCTAACATTGCCCGCTTAAAGGAAGATGATCCTGCGGGCGCTTTACCGGGTTATGATTATGATGTGATTAATGAAGAGCGTTTAATGGCCCTGCAGGTGCAGCAGGGCTGGATAGTGCTGCCGCATGGCATGCGCTACCGGGTGCTGGTGCTGCCAAAGCACCGCGTACTGTCGCTGGCCGCATTGCAGAAGATAGACCAGCTGGTAACGGCCGGCGCTACCGTGATTGGCCCGCGTATGCAAAGAACAGTAAGCCTTGAAAAATACCCTGCTTCCGGTAAAACGCTGCAGCAGCTCACCGCTCATTTATGGGGGGCCGACAGCACGGCCAACCAACAGCCCGGCAGCCGCGCGGTAGGCAAAGGCCGCATAGCCTGGGGATATACTGCCGCACAATGGCTGGCCTTACAGCGCGTAGCGGAAGATTGTCATTTTACAGCAACAGCAACAGATACATTTGGATATATCCATCACCGTTATAACAGCATGGATTATTACTTTGTCAGCAACCGCCGCCCGTTAGCGGTGAATGCCAGCATTACCTTCCGGGTAAGCGGGCGTTTGCCGGAATTCTGGGACCCGGTTACCGGCCGCACACAGCCGGCGGCTGCCTATAGCCAGGCCAATGGCCTTACCACGGTGCCGGTGTCTTTTGCTCCTTATGGCGCCTGGTTTGTAGTGTTCCGCAAGCCCATACCTGCCGCGCAGCAGGGTGTGGCGCGTACCAACTTTCCCGGCTTTACAGTCACAGATACGCTGCAAGGCCCCTGGGAGCTGCATTTTGACGAGCGCTGGGGCGGCCCGGCCGCTGTAACCTTCCCCGTGCTAACCAGCTGGACGCAACGGCCCGAGCCCGGCATCCGCTATTACTCCGGCAGCGTGGTATACCGCAAAGCGTTTAACTATGATGCAAAGCAGCAGCAAAAAGTATATTTAAACCTGGGTGTGGTAAAGGACGTGGGCATTGCAGCGGTAAAGCTGAACGGGAAGCCACTGGGCGTGCTATGGACGCCGCCTTATCGTATACCCGTTAGCGATATACTGCAGCCCGGCAGGAACGTACTGGAAGTAGAGGTAATTAACAGCTGGCGCAACCGCCTGGTAGGCGACCGTGACCAGCCGGCGGAAAAACGGTATACCAAAACCAATATTGCGATCCGTCCCGAATGGCAGCTGCTGGAAAGCGGCCTGTTAGGCCCCGTGGTATTGGAAACGGAAGATCATTGATAAGGCTGCGCATTGCCCAGCAGGCTGCGTACAATACGCAGCGAACGGGCCAGCTGATGCTTTACGGTTGAAGGGCTGATGCCCAGGCTCAGCGCCACTTCCTTTCGTTTCATGCCGGAAAAATAAGTCAGCTTAAATACCCTGGCCGACATAGGAGGCACCTGCTGCACCGCCTGTTCCAGCTGTTCCCAGAACTCATTGGGTTCCGCTGTATCAGGGGGTGCGGCAGTTGTGGCCTGCGATAACAGATGCAGCTTTTTCCGGCGTAAAGCGCTGTCCCGCAGCCGGTTCAGGCTGCGGTTACGGATAGCGCAATGCAAAAAACTTTTCAGCGACACAGTTACATTGTTAAACAGCCCCTTCTCCCAGCAATCCATAAAAAAATCCTGTACAAGGTCCTGCGCCTCTGTTTCATCTTCCAAAAACGTATATGCAACATAGGTTAGCCAGCGGCGGTACAAACGGAAAACTTCTGCAAAAGCAGTCATGTCACCGGCCTTTAACTGGTTTAATAAAAGTTGGTCATTTGCGTTCATGCAACAAAAATTGATGCCGTGAAAAATAAAATCACATGCGGTAGTACTTCCCGAATTCAGCCACAAAGAGAGTATTGATTATAACCAGCCCATATGACGAGATATACGGGAAAAAGCACCGGACGGATCTCGCAATACATAATTTATATACCCGTAAACCGGCTGTGGTAGCTTAACAGCGGAGATTGTAAGTGTTGTTTTTAAAGTGGGCTGATCAGTATGATTTTCGGGATGTTATTTTTTGGATTTGGGTTGGGTCTTTGCCAGGAAATTTTCCAGTGCATCCAGCTTATGCGTCCAGAAAGCGCGGTACTTTTCCGTCCACTCCGCCACTTCCCGCAGCTGCTGTAATTCAGCATAGCAGTATCTTTCCCGCCCCTGCTGCTTTATCACCACCAGCCCGCACTCCGTTAGAATTTTAATATGCTTGGAAATAGCCGGCCGGCTGATACTGAAGTTGTCTGCCACTGCGTTCAGGTTCAGCGCCTGCTGTGATAACAGGTGAATGATGGCTCTTCTCGTCGGATCTGCAATTGCCTGGAAAACGTCCCTTCTCATCAGAATAGTGTTAAACAGGGCGGAACCGCCGCCCTGCTGCAAAAATAATGAAACCATTTGGTTACCGGAATATTTTTATACCTGTTTGTGAATGATAGTAGGCCCCTGAAAAGCGCTGCAGCAGCGGAATGCGCGTGTGAAGGCAGCAGCAGCCCTGAATTTATTTTATGCAGATAGCCCGTTGCGGGATGGCAAGTGTCTTTATTCCACAAAAAACAGTTTTTACATTTTAGCGCGTCGTCCATAATGACAATGTTTATAATACCCTCTAATGTTGATCAGCCCCCACGATTATGATAAGGAAACATGCATATATACCGCTTATCTACAGGCAGCTGATAACCCTCATATTAATATTAACCGGAAATGGTTATAACACGTTGAAGGCGCAGGCCCCAAAGCCCGGAGATGCCCGCGTTACGCTGGTTGCAAAAAAAATCCGGATAGCGGATATATTCAATGCCATATGGGATCAAACAGGTTATCAGGCTTTTTATAACGATGAACAGCTTAGCAGCGCAGAACGGCTGAATGTTAAATTCAGGAATGACCGGTTAAATAAGGTGCTCAGGTTCCTGCTGAAAAAACGGCGCCTTACCTGGTACTTCCGGGAAGAAACTTTTGTGATTATGCCCGCAAAAGAAGGCGGCAATACGGATGAAGATGAGGACCCGGACATTGACCGTTTAAATATCCAGGGCATGGTCACTAACCAGGGCAACATGCCCATACCCGGGGCTACCGTGCTGGTAAAAGGCGCCCGCCGCGGCGTAACAACCGATGAAACAGGCGCTTTCACTTTAACCGTTGATAAAACCGCTACCCTGGTGGTGAGCTCTATGGGCTATAATCCAAAAGAAATACCGCTTGAGGAGGAGAACAGCGAGCACCTTAACGTACGGCTGTCGCCCGCGGTAACAGGGCTGAACGAAGTAGTGATTATTGCTTATGGTTCGGCCATCCGCCGCGATCTTACCGGTTCTGTAAGCCGCATCACTGCGGCCGATATTGCGGAACAGCCTGTGTCTAACCCGTTGCAGGCAATGCAGGGACGCATTATGGGCCTGGATATTATGCAGGCCTCCGGCCTGCCCGGGAGCGATTTTAAGGTAGCGCTGCGGGGCCGTAACAGTATCAGCAGTGGTAATAATCCACTATATATTATTGATGGCATACCCCTTACCGCAACCCCGCTCACGTGGTCGTTAGGCGATAATGCCGGCCTGGGAGCCAACAATGCATCCAGTCCGCTTAATCTTATTAATATAAACGATATTGAAAGTATTGATGTGCTGAAAGATGCAGATGCCACGGCCATCTATGGCTCCAGGGGCGCCAACGGCGTTGTGCTGGTTACCACTAAAAAAGGCCGGCGCGGCAAAGCACAGGCCAGTGTAAATGTTTATACAGGCATAGGACAGGCTGCGCACCAGGTGCCCTACCTGAACACCACCCAATACCTGCAGATGCGCCGGGAGGCTTTCCGCAACGATGGAGCCGTGCCGGGGCCTTCGGATTATGACATGCACTGGGATAGTACCCGTTATACGAACTGGCAGCAAGAAATGATCGGCGGTACATCACACATTACCGATGTACAGGGCGCTGTAACCGGCGGTGCTGAAAATGCCTTATACGCGGTAAGCGGCGCCTACCGCCGTGAAACCACTGCGTACCCCGGTGATTTTGCTTACCGGAAAGCAGCCGTTAGCATGCACGCCACTTTTACTACCCGCGATCCCGGCAAACGGGGTAAAGCTGTGCTGATGGCAGGTTATACAGGCGACGGGAACCAGCTGCCGGCTACTGACCTGGCAGCCTTTTCAAACACGCCGCCCAATAGCCCGCCGGTGTACAACCGGTTGGGCGGCATCAACTGGCAGAACAATACATTTGATAATCCCTACGCGAACGTGCTAAGGCGCTACACCGCCAACGGCAGCAACCTGCTGGCAGGCGCTGTATTAAGCTACCAGGTATTAAAACCCCTGGAGCTGAAAACCAGCATTGGCTACACCCATATGCAAATGGATGAGATGCAGGTAAATCCTGTTTCCTCCCTGAACCCGGCATTTGCCGCCACAACAGGCTACAGTTATTTTGCCAATGGTGATTTGCGCAGCTGGATCATGGAGCCGCAGCTTGTTTTTAAAGATACGCTCTGGAATAATGGTATAATAACTACCCTGGCAGGTGCAACGTTTCAGCAGGATGTACGCAGCCAGCAGTGTTTTTTAGGCACCGGCTATGCCAGCGATGCCCTGCTGGAAGAACTTACGGCTGCAGGCACTATAACTCCCATGGGTGTAGTAAATACAAAGTACCGGTATACCGCGCTGTTTGGCCGCCTTAACTTTGCATGGCTGCATAAGTATATTGTAAACCTCACCGGCCGCCGCGATGGGTCCAGCCGCTTTGGCCCCGGGAACCGGTTTGCAAATTTCGGCGCAGCCGGCCTGGCCTGGATATTTTCCGAAGAAGCCTGGCTGAAGAACAGCCGTGTGCTGAGCTTTGGCAAGCTGAGAGGCAGCTACGGCATAACCGGTAATGACCAGATCACAGATTACGGCTACCTGGACACCTATTCCTCCGCGCCCGCTTACCAGGGCGTCCGCGGGCTGTACGCCTCCCGCCTGTACAATCCATTCTACGGGTGGGAGCAGAACGTGAAGCTGGAAGCAGCGCTGGAGCTGGGCTTTTTAGAAAATCGTATATTGGTTACCGTTATCCGCTACCATAACCGTTCATCTAACCAGCTGGTGGGCTATACATTGCCCGGCACTACGGGGTTTGATAACGTGCGCCGTAACCTGCCCGCCATAGTGGATAATACCGGTTGGGAATTTGACATCAGCGCAAACATTATTAAAAGTGCAAACCTTACCTGGACCAGCGGCCTGAATATGAGCATACCCCGCAATAAGCTGGTGAGCTTTCCCGGCATTGAAACCTCCAGCTACAACAACACCTACACAGCCGGCCAGCCATTAAATATATTCAAGGGCGCGCAGCTGGAAGCAGTAGATCCTGCAACAGGTGTATACCGGTTCAAAGACCTGGATGGAGATAAGAACTTTAGCTTTCCCGGTGATTACACCTATACAAAACGCACGGGCACCCAGCTGTATGGCGGCTGGCAGCACCGCCTTCAGTATAAACGCTGGCAGCTGGATGTGCTGTTTTATTTTGTACAGCAACAACGTTACAACTACCTGTACACAAATA
>NZ_DASTRI010000260.1:0-14564 GCF_035761305.1 Chitinophaga sp.
CGCAAAATGTATATTGATTTTTTGCAGAACCGCCCGCAGGCCACGCTGGCCGCGCCTTATGCCCTGCGGCCAAAGCCAGGCGCCACCGTATCAATGCCCCTGCATTGGAAAGAAGTGAAAAAAGGCCTGCAAATGAAAGACTTTACCATTCACAATGCGCTGGACCGCCTGCGGCAGGAAGGCGATTTATTTAAACCGGTGCTGGGTAAGGGCATTAATATGGAGAAGGCCCTGAAGAAACTGCAAAGCCTGTACGCATGATGATCATGCAGCTATTATAAAGATTTTCAGAAAAAAGAGGAAGTAACGGAAACGGGGGCACGAATAATATAAGACCCGCGGTTAAAGGCTGATAATTTTGGCAAACCCTACATCGCTCGTAATATGCGGCCCGTATGGCCGGTCTACCAGGTAAAACTTTACTGTTTTTCCAATATGCTCTTTGGCATCTTCCAGCTGATCAAAATATACCAGTGCTGAAACCACCTCATCCCCCCGTTTAAACTGCACATGCGGCAGGTCGGACACAGGATGCATCACAATAGTACCTGTTAATGGTCTTTCCACGTTATATACATTTTCATTGGCAGGCTTCGCTGCCGGCTTCTTTGACATTTAAATACACCACGGAAACTAATATTTTTCCGGTTATTTCCCGCACTATTTTGTGCAGATGGCGGAAATGCAGCTCCAAATGCAGGGATAAGCCCTATACTTGCAGCATAAATATATGCATATGGTAGAAGGTACAGATGTGCGCATTGGCAACCTGGTATGGTATTACGATTATAGTATGACGGAAACCGCTTTCCGGGTAGAGGGCATCCTGGACGGCTACATCTACAACACACTGCTGCCCAGGAGCAGGCTGCCGTTTAAAGCAGTACATCCCATTCAGCTGGAAACCGGTCACCTGCTGGATTTCAGCTTTCTGCCCGAAGAAGGGCAGCATGCCAACATCTATGCATATAAATACCACCATTCCAGCAGCATTTATATCCGCGATGAAGGTTACTCGTTTCAACCGGTTGCCTACTCTTCTGCCAGCGGATTTATTCCCTATGGCCGCCCCCTGGCGCACGTACACCAGCTGCAGAACCTGTTTTATGATATTACAAGGGAAGATATTTTTATAGCATAGCAGCCGTTACAGGCCGCTACGGTATTCGCACTGCAAACCGGCTGACCAATATAGATGCCGCACTGGCCGGAGCAACTGGCCTGTATGGAGGCATTATTTTCACCATCGTAAAGCCTGGCGCGGAAAAACGCACGCCGCATATTGCTTCCAGGAGCCACGACTTTACCGGTATTAAGGTGCCGCTTCACAAGCCGCATGCACATAGCTATTCAGCGTCACAAGGTTTTTAACGGCATCGCCGGCTGTATTGTTGAAGTAAACGTACACATCTTTTCCTTCATTTACCCATTCCCGTATGAACCCGGCCTGCTGCAGTAAATACGCATCGGCATAGCCGCCGCGGTAATCGCCGGTTGGCCCGTGAAAGCGCTGGTACACAAAATGCGCGTGTTTGTTCAGCTGCATGCTCCTTGATTTGGGAATATCGTGCAGCACCACGCTGCAGGCATATTCATCGGCCAGCTCATATACTTCGCCAATGTACCAGGAGGTATGGCGGAACTCCAGCGCCACCTTCCAGGTATGCGCCGGATCGCTGCGCTGTATCAGGTCCAGCAGCGCGGCTACCCTGCTGAAATACTCCACCGTCAGCGATGGCGGGAACTGCAGCAGCAGGCACCCTTTTTTACTACCCGCGGCATTGATCACTTCCATAAACCGCAGCACATCTTCCTGCCTGTATGCCAGCGCTTTCACATGCGTGATCTCCCGCCACAACTTAAACGTAAATACAAAATCGTCCGGTACGCTGGCTGCCCACTTCTGCACCGTGGCCGCCTGCGGCACTTTATAGAACGAGCTGTTGATCTCTATCGTATTGAACAGGGAGCCATAGTAAGTAAGCCGGCTTTTATCTTTAAAAGCCTCCGGAAATGCCTGCTTGTTAGGCACCGGCAATACCAGTCCGCTGGTGCCTGATCTGAATATGCCCGGGTGGGTACCGCTCATGGTAACTGCTTTATTGTTATAGCAAGCAAAAATCCAACCAGGCCCGCAGGCGCTACCAGGTAAAAAATGACTGTCAGCTGTACAAATAAAATATGCTATTTTAGTCTGCACAGGTAACAGCCGCCGCCTTCGGCTGCTAACCCGGCTTTTTAAATTCCACAAGACTAAACTATGACCCAGCAACCGCTTCCCGGCTTATGTACAACGCACCCGTTACGCCATTTTATCCTCAAACAATCACGCCGTCCTGCATGCTGCAGGTGGCTTTTACTGGCAGCAGCGCTTCTCTTTTGTAACCAGGCGCTTTACAGTCAGCTGAAGCTTCCGCGCCTGGTCAGGGACAGCATGGTATTACAAAGGGATGTTCCACTGCACCTCTGGGGTTGGGCGCAGGGCGGAAAAAAGGTAAGCCTGCTGTTTAACAGCCGGCATTACAGCGCCCGGGCAAATGCAGATGGTAAATGGACCATTACCCTGCCTCCCCAACAGGCAGGCGGCCCCTATAGCATGACCATCACAGCCGGCAATAGCATTACCCTTCACAACATACTTATTGGCGACGTGTGGTTCTGCTCCGGGCAGTCCAATATGGTATTGCCCATGGAGCGGGTAAAGGAAAAATACCCTGCAGTAATTGCCGGCGCCAACTATCCGGCCATCCGGCATTTTTTTATTCCCACGCTTACCAATCTTGTTCAGCCGGAAGATGATCTGCCCACAGGCTACTGGAAATCCGCCACACCGGCAGATGTGCTGCAATTTTCTGCAACCGCTTACTTTTTTGCCCTGGACCTCTATCAAAAATACCACGTACCCATAGGGCTTATTAATGCCAGCGTTGGCGGTACGCCCATTGAAGCATGGATGAGTGAGGACGCATTGCAAAAATTCCCCGCGCTTTACAACAAGCTGCAGCAAAACCAAGACACCGCAGCCATTAACACTGTTAACCGCAGGGAAACAGCGCTTGCTGCAGCTATGCACGAACAGCAACAGCAAATGGATGCAGGCCTTACCGCTGCTACACCCTGGTATGATACGGCCTATAGGCCCAAAGGATGGCGCAGCATTAATATACCCGGCTACTGGGAAGACCAGGGATTAAAAGCCCTGGATGGTATTGTATGGTACAGGAAAACAGTAGATGTACCTGCATCTGTGGCGGGTAAACCTGCAAAGCTTTTTATGGGCAGAATAATAGATGCCGATTACCTGTATGTGAATGGGGTGCCTGCCGGCAATATTACTTACCAGTACCCGCCAAGAAGGTATACGCTTAAAGCAGGCCTGCTGAAGCCGGGGAAAAACATCATCACCATAAGGGTTATTAACTACAGGGGCAAAGGGGGCTTTGTACCCGATAAGCCGTATTACATACAGGCAGGCGATACGATGCTTGACCTGAAAGGGGAATGGCAGTACAAGGTGGGCGAAGTTTTTATGCCCGGCAGCGATACGGATAACGCCATCACCCTGCAATACCAGCCCGCATCCCTGTTCAATGCAATGGTAGCCCCGGTGGCCGGCTATTCCATTAAAGGCATATTGTGGTACCAGGGAGAAGCCAATGCCGGCGCACCGGCGGAATACGATAAGCTGCTGCCGGCGCTGATTAACAACTGGCGTAATAAGTGGCAGCAGCCGGATATACCCTTCCTGTACGTGCAGCTACCCAATTATATGGACCGGCAATTCCTTCCTTCGGAAAGTAACTGGGCTATCCTGAGAAATGCGCAGCTAAAGGCCCTGAGCGTGCCTAATACGGCAATGGCCGTAACCATTGACCTGGGTGAGTGGAACGACATTCACCCGCTGAATAAAAAAGATGTTGGCCATCGCCTGGCGCTGGCAGCAGAAAAAACAGCCTATCATGAAAACGGCATTGTTTACGCAGGTCCCGTTTACCAGTCGTGCAAGGCAGCAGGCAATAAAGTAGCGATCCGGTTCAGCCACACTGGCAGCGGGCTTGTAAGCTGCGACGGTGAGCCCCTGCAGCAGTTTGCCATTGCAGGACCTGATAAAAAATTCGTGTGGGCGCAGGCTGTAATTGAAGATGATAAGGTTATTGTATGGAACAGCGCAGTAACCGACCCAAAATATGTACGTTATGCCTGGGCCGATAATCCTGCCGGCGCAAACCTGTATAATAAGGAAGGATTGCCTGCATCCCCGTTTGAATGTGCCGTAGGTGAGGATAGATAAAAAAGCAGTAACGTTATGAACAAAATAAGCGTTTTCCGGATGGCCGCCAGGACATGCATTTAAGAATAACAGTTGGCGATTAGCTGTTCAACGGGCAAAGCTGTATAAGGATTAAAGCCGCCTAAAGCCATACCCTTATGCGCTCAGCAACAAATATACAATCAGCAATACACTGATAACAAGCAATCCTATGGTAGTAAGCAGGGAAAGCCTGAAAGACGGGAAAAAACTGCCGCCGTTCAGCTGCCTTTCAATTTTGCGGTAGCGGAAGAATGCCAGCAGGGACATAACAGCGCCGATAGCAATTAGCAGAATGCCTATTACGGGAGAATATCCCCTGCCGGGCAACCGCACATCCCTATCCACCACCAGCGCCAGCTGCCGTACAAAAAGGGAGAACTTCACCACCACAAAACCAAATCCCATAACAGCAATGCTGGTACGTATCCACGCCAGGAAAGTACGTTCATTGGCCAGGTGGTCCGAAGGGCCGGCGGGCTTTACCGGCTTTAATGGCTCCTGTGTGCTCATTGTTTTTTTATTGGTGTGTACAAATATAGTACCTGTGGACGAGCAAATACCCGCCTAACGCCTGGAGCTGATAAAATCAAGCACACACCCTATTATAAGGGTCACCGCACCTATTTTAAAAAGCAGGTAATAGGAACCGTAAACCGAAAACAGGTAAGACATTATATAAGCCGTAAGCGCGTGGGTGATTGAAAAGGTGATGGTCATCCAGCTCCACACCTTTTTCTGAAGGCCCGGTATAACCAGTTCCGTAATCCGTCCCGCGGCCAGCGACGATATGCCCAGGGCCAGGCTTCCTACAAATACGGACGATAGCACAAGCGACCACCAAGCCGTGGAAAAAACAGGCATCATCACCCCCATTCCCTTGATCAGTAAACTAATACGGATGCTTTTTCCAAACCCGATCCCGTCGGCCATATAACCGCTGATAAGGGGACCAAGCGCCGCCGATATACCCAGCAGCACCCATAATTGAGTGCCACGGTCAATACCCATATGCAGGCCGCGGCTTACAAAGTCAACCCAGAAAACAGTATGCGGCACAAAGCCAACTGCATTACAGGCATAGGAGATCAATAACAAAATAATGCTGCGGTTCCAGGTAGAATAGTTTCCGGCAAGCGTAACAGGTACTTCAACAGTATGCTTTTCATTACTCCCTGCCGGCCAGCCATTCCAGGAAATCAGCATAAATATCAGCGATATGACCGCAAAGCTCAACCAGGTGGTTGTTAAGCTTATCTGCACTAAAACAGGAATAAGGGAGCCTGCTAAAGCAATACCAATGCCCACGCCGGAAAAAATAATACCGCTCAGCAATCCTTTCTTTTCAGTAGGTGTATGTTTAAAGATGGTGGGAGCCGTTAGCACCATCACAATTCCGCCGGCCAGTCCTGCAATTAACCGCAATGAAAAATAAACCGGGAAAGTCAAAGGATAAGCGCAGCAGGCAAAGGATAAGGTAGCAGTAAACAACGAAATCCGGATCAGGTAAAGGGAAGGGACATAGCGGTTGATACGGGCCCCAAAAGCCGCGCCTATAATGTAACCTGTAAGGTTGGCCGCACCCAGGTAGTCGGCCTGGCTTACAGAAAACCAATGTTCTTTTATTAAAGCAGGTATCAGCGGTGGGTACCCAAATCTGCCAAAGCCGTTTCCGATAAGCAGCGCAATAAAGCCGGTTAATGCAGGTATCATAATTCCCGGTGTTGCCGTTAATGTCTTCGCTTTCATAATGCGAAAGTATTCTTAGCTTTGTATACTTATAAACGATTGTTTTTGATAATTATTTATCATTAAAAACGATTGATAATGCAAATCAATGATCTGAAAATATTCCAGGCAGTAGCGGAGCATAGCAGCTTTACCAAAGCAGCCGCGGTTACCAACACCGTGCAATCCAACGTAACTGCCCGCATTAAATACCTGGAGGAGTACTTTGATACCCGTTTGTTCGAGCGTACTTCAAGAAAAATTGAGCTTACCGATGCCGGTTCGCATCTGCTGAAAGTGGCAAAGGAGATCCGGCTGCTGTTAGAAAATACAAAGGCGGTATTGGGTGGTAATAATACGGTGGCAGACCTGATTAAAATAGGTTGTGTTCATACTACCGCTGCGCTGCGGGCGCCCGGCATCCTGAAGAATTTTTCAGATAAATATCCGCAGGTGGAATTCCGTTTAAAAACAGGCACATCTGCCGACCTGGTTAAGGAAGTGCTTTCATATAAGCTGGATGGCGCCTTTGTAGCGGGAAAAGTGAACAACCGGGAACTTATAGTGCAACCGGTGCTGGTAGAAGAGCTGGGCATCATCACATCTTCTTTGATTACAAGCGTAGACCAGCTTAAAAAAACTGTTAAGCCGCTAAAGCTGGTGGTTTTTAATGATGGTTGTTCTTACAGGAAACATTTTGAGGCATTGCTGGGAAAGTGGCAAATCAGCCGGTTTGCGGTTGCAGAGATGGATACGCTGGAAGGTATTATAAACACCGTAGAAGCAGGTATTGGCGTTACGTTATTGCCTGTAGCGCTTATTGAAAAGCATTACCGGTACCGTAATCTTCATACTTTTCACCTGCCCAAAAACTTTGCCCGGGTGCAAACTGTTTTTGTAAGAAGAAAAGACTTACCGGTTAATAAAGGCTATCAGCTGTTTTTTGAAATGATTGGAAAGGGGTATATAGGCGGCTGAAGCTGCCTGCAACGGAGCTGCTTTTAGCGGAAATCACATGTAATAACCTGTTCAATGGCCGATTTTATTCAATACTGTATAGCGTTTTCTGAACTGGATGAAGCAGCAATAAATGCTTTGTTACAAAATGTAACAACCAAATCCTTTGATAAAGGAACGTATTTACTAAAGGAAGGGGACGTTTGCAAACACCTGTACTTTATTAACGAAGGACTTGTAAAATCCTCCTTCTACAAAGGAGATAAGGAATTTATTATGCGTTTCTTTCCCGAAAATATTTTATTCTCCCTGTTTGACAGCTATTTTCCCCAAACGCCATCCCGGTGCATGATAACAGCCCTGGAAAACACCACGGCAACCCTGATAAATTATCATGCAATGGAAACCCTCTGCCAGCAACATCACTGTATAGAAACCTTTTTCAGAAAGCTGGTAGCTGTGGCATCCGCCAAAATGATGAAACGAATAAGCGAGATGCTTGAAGAAAATGCAACAGAACGATACAACCTGTTTCTGCAGGAGAACAGCGCCATCATACAACGTATTAACCTGGGCGATCTCGCAAAATACCTGGGCATCGCACAACAGTCCCTGAGCAGGATCCGGGCAACCAGGTGATTTTTTAACATAGGTGAAAAATCTTCTCCCGGGCCATCCATACTTTTGAAAAAAAAATTTATGGACCTACAAACATGGGCAATTGACCTGCAACATTCACAGGTACAGTTTAAAGTAAAGCATCTGGCAATAGCAAATGTTTCCGGCACCTTCAGAAAGTTCGGCGGTGCTGTAGCAATAACCAGTACACATGACTTTGATAATTCTGAAATTTATTTTGAGCTGAATACCGCAAGCATTGATACCAACAATCCTGAACGGGATAACCATCTTAAATCCGGTATGTTTTTAAATGCCGACAAATACCCAAAAATTTCCTTTGATGGTAAGCTTATCAAAGCGGATGACGAATATAAGCTAAACGGCAACCTTACCATTTTGGAAACTACATTGCCGGTGAGCATGGCTGTGGAATACACAGGTATGGGGAAAGGGCGTTATAATGACATCCGGGCGGGCTTTGAAGTACATGGAAAAATTAACCGGAAAGATTTTGGCCTCAATTTTAATTTATTAAACGAAGCCGGTGACCTCGTAGTAGGTAATGATATAAAACTCCACTGCGATATTGAGTTAATAAAAAAGGATGCATAACAGGAAAACCAAGCTGCGTTCAATTGTTTTACGGATGCGCCCAAATAAAAAAGCGAAGCCGTCTTGACTTCGCCTCGTGAACCGGATTGGATTCGAACCAATGACCTTCCCGGCTTACAGCCGGGATGCACTGTCCAGACCAAATAAAAAAGCGAAGTCTTTTCAAACTTCGCCTTGTGAACCGGATTGGATTCGAACCAATGACCTGCTGCTTAGAAGGCAGCTGCTCTATCCAGCTGAGCTACCGGTCCAATATGTATTCTTTTTTGTTACCTCAATCTTCTGAACCAATGACCTTCCCGACTTTCAGTCGGGATGCGCTATCCAGCCGAGCTACCGGTCCTGATTTATTTTTTAAATTATTCCTTTCAATTCCTAATAACCTTCCCGACTTTCACTCGGGATGCGCTATCCAGCTGAGCTACCGGTCCAATATGTATTCTTTTTTGTTACCTCAATCTTCTGAACCAATGACCTTCCCGGCTTACAGCCGGGATGCTCTATCCAGCTGAGCTACCGGTCCAATATGTATTACTTTTTTGTTACCTCAATCTTCTGAACCAATGACCTTCCCGACTTTCAGTCGGGATGCGCTATCCAGCTGAGCTACCGATATTGTTTAAAATAAATCCCTATATTTATCTTTCTTTTTGGGAGTGCAAATTTATAAAAAATTCATCCAATAATTCAAATTTAGCCGTTTTTCTAATACTATAGCCATGGACGTACAAATAGAAGCCAGTTGGAAAGAAGCTTTAAAAGAAGAATTTGCCAAATCCTATTTTGGAGAGATCGTCATGTTCCTCAAACATGAAAAAGCCCTCGGTAAAACTATTTACCCACCCGGTAATCTCATCTTCAATGCATTCAATACCACTCCGTTCGATAAGGTAAAGGTAGTTATACTCGGGCAAGACCCCTACCACGGGCCCCGCCAGGCACACGGTTTATGCTTTTCTGTGCAGGATGGCGTACCGCCGCCGCCTTCGCTGATAAATATCTATAAAGAAATGAAATCCGACCTGGGCCTCACGCCACCCGCCAGCGGCAACCTTACCAAGTGGGCCGAACATGGCGTGCTGCTGCTCAATGCCATCCTTACCGTGCGCGCCGGCGAAGCCGCCTCCCATAGCAAAATCGGATGGGAAACATTTACCGATGCCGTTATCCGTAAAATATCTGATAAAAAGGAAAACGTGGTGTTCCTGTTGTGGGGAAAATTTGCGCAGGATAAGCAGGTGCTCATAGATGCTACCAAACATCATATCCTGAAAGCAGCGCACCCTTCTCCTTTTAGCGCCGACAAAGGCTTTTTCGGCTGCCGCCACTTCTCAAAAACCAATGAGCTGCTGTCCAAAGCCGGTATTACCCCTGTTGATTGGCGTCTGGACTAAACCCGTTTTATATTGATATATTAGTTACATTTATCCCTTGAAACAACTAACGGTCATGGGCATGGCCGTGGTGAGTGAATCACTGACTGTCAACTGTTTATGAGCAGGTTAAAGAATATTCTTGGCCGTTTATATGCGGCGTACGGGTTATTGTTCTTCTCCGTCAATATTCTCATCATGTTTATCCCAATGTGGCTGGTATCGCTGTTACCAGAGCCCAGGAGAACCCGCTGGTTCTTTATGCTGGCCCGCGGTTGGATGAAAGTATTTATGCCCCTGCTGTTCTGTCCCGTAAGAAGAAAAGGACTGGAATACTTTGAGCCCGGCGTTAACTACATTGTAGTATGCAATCATAACTCCCTTATGGATGTACCGGTTACCACCCCGGGTGTGCCCGGCCTTAATAAAACCCTGGCCAAAGTTGAAATGGCCCGCACCCCGCTGTTCGGCGTAATGTATAAAATAGGCAGTGTGCTGGTAGACCGTAAAGATGAGAACAGCCGCCGCCACAGCTACGAAGAAATGAAGGAAGTGCTGGCCATGGGCATGCACATGATCCTGTACCCCGAAGGCACCCGCAATAAAACAGACCAGCCGCTGAAATCATTTTATGATGGCGCCTTTTCACTGGCCATCGATACGCAGCACCCTATTATGCCGGCCGTATTATTCCATACCCGCGAAATACTGCCGCCGGGCCGCATCTTTTATGCCCTGCCGCATGTAATAGACTTTCACTTTCTGCCGCCTATATCCACCAAAGGGTTAGGTAAGGACGATATGCCTGTCCTGAAAGAAAAAGTGTTCAAAGCCATGTGGGAATATATTGAACAGTACAGGGAGCAGCGCACTGCCGGCGCGCCGGGCCTCTCTGCCCAGGCATAGCTACGCTAAAGGTCGTAAAACTGCCGCGTTCGATTAATGCGCAGGTCACGCAGTAACCCGGATTTGGGGCTGATGGTGATGCTGAACTGCCGGTAAGTACCAAATGGTATCAGGTTAATAGACATCTGCCAGCAATGCAGATCGCGGGAGATATACATATTCGTATACGCTATTTCATGGTTAATGAAGTCATAACCGCTGTTCAGGCCTACCTTCCACTTGGGTGTAAGGCTAAAATCGCCGTTAAAGTTCAGGTACTGGTTAAAGTTTACCACCACCCCGCCAGAATCCGGTATAATGGATTTGCTGTAGGTTAAGCTGTACGAAAGGTCTATACGCCAGGGAATGTCAAAGTCAACGTATTCACCGGGATTATTACGCACCATCTGCATCTGCCGCGCCTGCGCCTGCATGGCGGCATCCCCTGTTAATTCCTGGTCTTCTATCTCCTCCTTGGTCTTTTCCTTTTCCTTGCTTTTTTTATCGTTCGACTGGAAAGAGGTGCTCATGGTAATGTTGGCATTTGTGAGCCGTCCAAGGCTTAGCTTACCGGCCGACCATACATACTTGTCCAGCCGGTGCCCCCGCCTGTCTACAACATACGGATCAATATTACCGCTGGCGGAAATATTTACCTTATCAAACAGGTTGGTACGTGCATATATGCTGAAGGTCGACAGCTTGAACGAATCCGCTATCAGGTTATAGCTGCCGTTAATGCCAAAACCATCCAATAGCTTTATCTTCTTTTCCTTGGCGGCAGAGGTGTCTTTTTTAGAGGCCACCTTCATTTCCAGGTTGTTGTCCAACCCGAACGATATAAGGCCGGCCCTCCCTTCACCGGGCACGCCCACTACAGATCCGTCAAAATAAGATACGCGGCTTACGTCCTCCGGGTCAAAGCCATACCGCAGGGAGTCATAGGCGCTGCGGGCCAGGTTAGGCTGGTAGCTTAAGCTCACAGTAGGCCGCATTACGTGCCGGATGGCCTTTATCTTGGATGTTTTCTTAAACACATACATCCCGTACATCGCGGTGGAAAGAGATACGCTGGCGCTGGCCTGCCGGGCGGCAAAAAAGCCGGTCTGGTAGGTGGTATCTATACCGCCCAGGGTATCAGTGGCGGGGTTAAACCGGTGAGGGTTCCAGGAACGGATCATTTTACGGGTATACCAGTATTCCGAATAGTTAATGCCCGGCGACAGGGTGAATGTTCCTACCGGGATGGAAAAAGAAACAGGTATGGTGTGCTGCATACCGGTTTGCAAACGGTCAAACATCTCCTTTTTCAGGAACATCGTGTCTTTGAAGTTCACGCTGTTACGCAGCACCGTGCTGTAGGAAATACCTATTTTCTGATACCATTTCGGAGCACCCACCAGTTCCTTGGGCTGAAAGGGATAAATGGTATTTACATTAAAAGAGGCATCCGGGAAAGAGATGAATATGTCTTTGGTAGATAGGTTCTGCTGGTGGTTCAAACTCATGGTCAGGTTATAAGGTTTGCCCTGCCATGTTTTCGAAAAGCTGATGGATGAACCGATGTTGTTATTTACCCTGGTATAATAATCAAATACGTTGTACTGGTTGTAAGAGGAGGTACCAAAGTTTACGTTGGCGCCAAAGTTTACGCCAGGCCGCGCCTTGCTGTCCATGCTGTGGTTCCAGGTTACACGGAAATCACGGGAACGGGTAAACTCTGATTTTACGGCCGGGTCGCCAAAACGGGTGGTGGCAAAGCTCAGGTTTAAGCCGCCGTTATAGCGGTAGCGCACGCGGTATGTTGGACTGGCTGTTAAGCTCCAGCTGCCGTAGGAGTATACATCGCCCCGCATGGTAAGGTCAAAATGCTCCCCCAGGCCCAGGTAGTAGCCTCCGTTCTCCAATCCCACCCCCTTCTGTGCATTCACCACGTACTGCGGCGGCAATATGCCCGAACGCTGCCCCTGGGTAATGGGAAATATGGCAAAAGGAATAAATAACGGCGTAGGCACCCCTTCTATTTCCAGGTTGGCCGGGCCGGAAATCACCAGTTTGTCAGGTATTACCTTTATCTTGCGGGCACGGAACTGGAAGTGGGGGGTGTCCAGGTTACAGGTGGTATACCCGTTCTTGAAGCCGAAAATGGTATTATCCGCCTCACGCTTGGTTTGCTGGCTGTGAATATAGCCCTCCCCATACTGCGACCGGGTATTATAGATCTTAGCTCTTTGGGAATTAAAGTTATACCGTAAGGTATCGGAGTCAAAGTTCTGCTCACCGTCCTTCAGCACCGGCCGGCCAAAAGCCTTGCCGCTGGTGTCTTTTGCGGTAGTGGCCTCCAGCACACCGGTTTCCTGGCTAAAGTTCATACGTTCAGCAGTCAGGTCTACCGTTTTATATTTGGTGTTGGCATTGCCGTACAGGTAAAAGCGCTTGGTAGGTATCTGCAGCACAATAGAGTCCTTGGCCTTATAGTTCACAGGCGCATCCAGGCTGTCTTTCGACAGTTTGGGCATGTAGGTGGTATCTACCACAGTAGTGTCAGTAGCGAGCCCGGTGGTATCTGCGGCGGTGCTGTCTGTCCGTGGGGGGATGGTATCGCTGGTTTTACGGGCGCTATCCTGCGGCTGCGCCCTGGAAAGCGGCACGGTATCAGGGTTTGCCGGCACGGTATATGTGAAACTTTTGTTAAAATATACGTTCCTGTGTGGCGCCGCCCAGGCAAATGCATCTATAATAAGGATAAAAGCAAAGATAGCACCTGCCACGAACAGGTACTGTCTGAAAAATTTTTTATAATTATTTTTGTGGTCAGGGCTCATGTGTCAAGCGGGCACAAACCTACAAGTTTTTATACAAATTATTATCATTCGTAAAACGAAAATGAGCGGCCGGTGATACACCGGTTTTGCAGATTTATAAAAGTATTAACGATCTTATGATCAATTATCAATTATTAATTACAGATGAATGTTGAGCGCTTAACGCAGAACGCCTAACGCGTGGGCGGTAAGACGCCAGATTGTTGGCGCACCGTCCAATTCGTAATTCGTAATTGATAATTCGTAACTGACTTACTAACGCCCATTAAATAAATATTTTGCAACATGCGCTGGAACCGACTTTGGATTTTAGGATGCGGAACACTATTTATCTTTACCTTATTTGTACAGGCTACGCCTGATAAGCCTTCTAAACCTAAACACTACCCGGATAGCCCGCTCCGTACCATTGTGATCGATGCAGGTCATGGCGGTACAGATGTTGGCGCCCGTGGCAGCTACTCCACTGAAAAAGAGATTACCCTGGACGTAGCCCTCAAGCTGGGAAAACTGCTGGAAGAAAATATGCCCGATGTAAAGGTGGTGTATACACGAAAAGTGGACCGCTTTGATGATCCCCGCCGTAAAGCACAAATAGCCAACGATGCCCACGGCGACCTTTTTATATCCATACACTGTAATTCTGCTCCCAAAACCAGGCACGTAACCGGGCACCGTACCGTATACCGCAGAAAAGGGAAACGGAAGGTAGCCGTAAGGGTGCCCATTTACAGCTACTCCCCCAGCACAGCACAGGGTACAGAAACCTATGTATGGGCCACCAGTAAGAACGATGCTAAAACAGAATCATTAAAGGCCAGCTCCGTAATGGTGCTGGATGGTAATTCCGAAGAAGCCAAGGAAGTAATGGATGCCGCCGACCCGGAAACCTTTATACTGCTTAACACCCTGCGCAACGCCTTCTTTGACCAAAGCCTGCGCTTATCCGCCATGGTAGAGGATGAATTTACCAAAGTAGGCCGTATCAGCCGTGGCGCCCGCCAGCGGAACGAAAAAGGCATCTGGGTATTGCAGGCAACCGCCATGCCCAGCGTGCTGGTAGAGCTGGGCTTCATCAGCAACCCCGAAGAGGAAAAATACCTGAACTCCGCCAATGGCCAAAACGAAACCGCCATGTGCATATACAAGGCTGTAAAACGTTATAAAGAGGAATTGGAGCGCTTTGGCAATAAGGAACCGCAGGCAGCACCTGCGCCGCCGCCTCCCGTGCCGCAGCCGGTAGTACAGCCTGTA
>NZ_DASTRI010000261.1:0-2030 GCF_035761305.1 Chitinophaga sp.
GATGAAAAGCTGCAGCAAATGGATAATGATGAGGTGATTGCCTATTTAACCCGGATAAAAGGGGTAGGCCGGTGGACAGTGGAAATGCTGCTGATGTTTTACCTGGGCCGGGAAGATGTGTTTGCGGTAGATGACCTGGGACTGCAGCAAAGCATGATAAAGCTATACCGGCTGGACACTTCAGATAAAAAAGCGCTGCGCCAGCGCCTGCTGCAAATATCCGCCAAATGGAGCCCTTACCGCACATATGCCAGCCGCTACCTGTGGGCCTGGAAAGATATGAAGCCCGTAGCCGGCAATGAAAAAAGTTAATTGCACATGCTGTATAATATAGCCGATCACTTTTCTTGTTATCAGCCCTAAAAAGAGCCCGGCTAAAGATTTCCCGACCGGCTAATACAAGCGGGCCTTTTGTTGCCGTAACAATGCCCAATAATCGTCATTAATTAGTCCGTTGCCGCAGGGTGCATGATCACCGGGCCAAACAGGCTCCGAACCATCCATCCTGAGAAAAATTGCTGCTGTAAAATGCAATGGCCCTGAACAGGAAAGGCAGGCGGTTGCCGTTAATAGCTGAACAAAATGCGGATGTGACTATAATAAAAAGATGTGGCTATAATAAAAAAAAGTCCCCGCCCAGAAATGGGCAGGGATTGTTAATACTAACTAACCCAATGCTTATAACTAAAACTAAAACAAGCTTTAATATGATTACTAATCTGTTAAATACCTTAGTTATGAGCTGCTATTAAAGCATTCATGCTTAAATATTATTACTGCTGCTGTTGTTCAGCAAGTTTGGCTTTAATTTTTGCTTCCACTTCCACGGCAACTTCCGGGTTATCCCGCAGCAGCTGCTTTACCGCATCCCGGCCCTGTCCCAGCTTGTTACCTTCGTAGCTGAACCAGCTGCCGCTTTTTTGTATAACACCGTATTCAACGCCCATATCAATGATCTCACCCATTTTAGAGATGCCTTCTCCAAAAACAATATCAAATTCTGCCTGGCGGAAGGGGGGCGCTACTTTATTCTTTACCACCTTTACTTTTACGCGGTTACCTACGGCTGTATCTCCATCCTTGATCTGCGTCATACGGCGGATGTCGAGGCGTACGGATGCATAGAACTTCAACGCATTACCGCCGGTAGTGGTTTCGGGGTTGCCGAACATTACCCCTATTTTTTCGCGCAGCTGGTTAATGAAAATGCAGCAGCAGTTGGTTTTGGAAATGGTAGCGGTAAGCTTACGCAGCGCCTGCGACATTAAGCGGGCCTGTAAACCCATTTTGCTGTCGCCCATTTCACCTTCCAGCTCTCCTTTTGGCACCAGGGCCGCTACGGAGTCAATAACCACCACATCTACCGCGCCGGATAAGATCAGGCGGTCGGCTATTTCCAGGGCCTGCTCTCCATGATCCGGCTGGGATATCAGCAGCGAGTCCACATCTACTCCCAACCTTTGTGCATAAGAGCTGTCAAATGCGTGTTCCGCATCTATAATGGCGCAGATGCCGCCTTTTTTCTGGGCTTCTGCAATGGTATGAATAGCAATAGTTGTTTTACCGGAAGATTCGGGGCCATATATTTCTATAATTCTGCCTTTGGGGAAACCTCCAATACCCAGGGCAATATCCAGTCCCAGTGAGCCGGTAGATATTACTTCCATGGGCTCAGTGCCCTTCTCACCCATCATCATCACAGATCCTTTCCCAAAATCCTTCTCGATCTTGTCCATGGTGAGGCGGAGCGCCTTCAATTTTTCTGCATTGGCTGTAGACATATTAGTAAGTGTTTTTTACAAATTTAATGGTGTGCTAAGTTATGATCTAATTTTTGAATTTCCTAAAAAATTTAGCATTTCTTTAAAAATACTAAATACTGTAGCAATGCTTATTCCTTTCACCCCGGTTCGTTCATCATTGCAGTACAAAGATGCGATGCCTGCGCGCAGTGAATATGCGCAGTGAAAAAAAAAGTTGCCGGCCGCCATCGGCAGCTTACGCCAGAATGGAATAGGCAAGTAATTGTG
>NZ_DASTRI010000262.1:0-63725 GCF_035761305.1 Chitinophaga sp.
ATGTTCAGGCTAACGATCCAGCCGCCGTCATCCTTCACATCATCCCACCATTCTTCATAATAACAATCATCAGAGGAATGAAAGTTTATTACGTTTTCCGTAATCAGAATGAATTTATTGATGCCTTCGGCGATCATAAGATCAATGATCTCCCGTTTGAGGGTCATAATGTCATTCTCGATGGCGTCATTCCATTCTCCCAACAATTCAATAATGGCAAAGTTGAACTGGTAATCTGCAAACAGTATTTTCAGATACAGCGTGCGGGACCCGAAATCGTCCCATTGTGGATGTACGTAATAGTTATATACGGTGTTGGTATATTCAAATTCACTATACTCCCTTCCATAGAACGGCGATAGCTCATCCTCCTCAGCTGCATACAAATGGCGCCAGTTGTAATATGGTTCTATATCGTGCATAGGCTCTCAATCTCCTCCTAAAGTTACGCCATCTTGCTATATTCTTCCACCGCTTTTCTAACGCTGCCTGCCTTTAACAGCAGCTCTTTGGCGGCCTCATATTCTGTAAGCTGCAGCTTTTCCATGAGCATTTTCACGCCCCTGTCTACGAGCTTATCATTACTCAGCTGCATGTTCACCATTTTATTATCCTCTACCCTGCCCAGCTGTATCATAACAGCGGTAGAGATCATGTTGAGCACCAGCTTTTGCGCAGTGCCGCTTTTCATGCGGGTGCTGCCGGTTACAAACTCAGGGCCTACCACTACCTCAACCGGGTAGTCGGCAGCGGCAGATAAAGGGGCGCCCGGATTGCAGCAGATGCTGCCGGTTACAATGCCTTCCTGCCGGCACTTTTCCAGGGCGCCAATTACATAAGGGGTAGTGCCGCTGGCGGCAATGCCTATTACTACATCTTTTTCTGTAACATTAAATTCCTGCAGGTCTTTCCAGCCCTGCTCCCGGTCGTCTTCTGCAAACTCCACGGCTTTGCGGATGGCAGCGTCGCCGCCGGCAATAAGGCCTATTACCAGGCCATGCGGCACACCAAAGGTGGGCGGGCATTCCGATGCATCCACAATTCCCAACCGGCCGCTGGTACCGGCTCCAATATAGAAAAGGCGTCCGCCGGCCAGCATTTTGTCTGCTATGGCGGTTACCAGCTTCTCTATCTGCGGTATTACCGCTGCTACCGCCTGGGGCACGGTCTGGTCTTCCTTATTAATATTGGTCAGTATCTCCGCTACGCTCATCTTTTCGAGGTGGCGATAGTGGGAAGTTTGCTCCGTTACTCTTACAAAGGACATTCGTTGCTTAATTTTTATCTATTGATGGGTGCAGGCGTTGCGCCTGTTCCCTGCATTACTTACATCTTACTTCCTATCTCCTGCCGCCTGCTTCGTACTTCACCCCTGCCTCTTCATGGTACCTTATCAATCCATCCATGGGGTTGCGTAATACAGACCCCAGCTGCAGCTCATACAGCTCGCACAGGGCTTGCAGCACATCCCGGAAATGCCAGGCAATGCTGCCGGTAAAGTGCAGGGGGTGGGTCCAGCTTTCGCGGTATTTGTAAATATGGTTAAAGAAAAAGTCGTTCAGGCCGTCTTCCAGTATGTTTTCCACTATAAAGTGCCCGCGGTTCTCGCCCAGGAAAACAGTAAAGCCGGCCAGGTACCGGTTAGCCATTGGCTTACGGTACACGTTTTCCAGTATCTCGTCTTTATTGGTCTTATACTTGGCGTCAAAGCGCTGCTGCAGCTCCTCATCAAAAGAGTTGTAGCAGTAGTACTGCAGCAGCTTCCGGCCCAGGTAAGCGCCACTGCCTTCATCGCCCAGGATATAACCCAGGCCCGGGTTGTTGCGCACAATACGCTCCCCGTCGTAATAACAGCTATTGGAGCCGGTACCAAGTATGCTGGCTATGCCGGGGCTGTGCTGGCAAAGCGCATGTGCGGCAGCCATCAGGTCGTGCGATACAAAAATGTTTGCCTGCGGCCATACTGCTCCCAGGGCCTCCTGCATGATCTGTACACTCCTGGGCTGCGAGCAGCCGGTACCGTAGTAAAAGATCTCTTCTATCTCCACGCCGGGCGGCAGCTGCGGTTGCAGCTCCTTTTGCAGCACTTCCTGCACCTGTTGGGTGTTGAGGAAAAAGGGGCTGATGCCCTGCGTTTGATAACGGAAATGATTACTTGGAGTTAACAGGCTCCAGTCTGCCTTGGTAGAACCACTATCCGCTATCAGCTTAACCTTTACAGGCATATCCGTTGATTTATGAAATTAACGAAGCAGAATATAAAATGCTATTTTTGTCACAATTTAAACAAATCGGCAAGTAATTTACGATTTACGGGCTTACCTACTGATATGCGCTGCTTCGGTCCAAATCTAAAATGTAAAATCGTAAATCTAAAATTATTGGGGCTCAATACAGGAAATTATGTCAAACAACAGAAAGCTGAATGTTTTTTTACCCCTTTTATTTGCAATTGTGCTGGCGCTGGGCATGTACCTGGGTCATAAAATGCCCACAGGCAGGAATGCGATCAATGCCGTGCTTTTCAACGGGGGCAACCGCAGCGCTTTACAGGAAACCATGGACCTTATCAAAGTTAAATATGTAGATACGGTAAAGGTAAACGACCTGCAGCAGGAAGCCATTGATGGTTTGCTGAGCCACCTGGACCCTCACTCCATATACATTCCCCCCTCCAGCGTGGAAGAGGTGAATGAAGACCTGGAAGGCAATTTTGAAGGGATTGGCGTAGAGTTTAACATTACAGACGATACTGTGAATGTGGTGGCGGTCATAGCCGGCGGACCTTCGGAGTCGGCAGGCGTGCTTACCGGCGATAAGATCATTAAGGTGGATGATACCCTGAATGTTACCGGCAGCGGCATTACACCAGACCGGATACGCAAGCTGCTGCGCGGCCCTAAGGGGTCAGAAGTAAAGGTAACCATGCTGCGGAGCGGCAAGCAGGTGAACATACGCATTAAACGCGGCGTTATACCGCTGTACAGCGTGGATGCCAGCTACATGATTGCCCCAAAAACAGGCTACATCAAGATCAGCAAATTTGCCGCTACTACCTACCGTGAGTTTGTGGATGCCCTGCGCAAACTGCAGCAGCAAGGGATGGAAAAACTGGTGATAGACCTGCGGCAAAACCCCGGCGGCTTCCTGGACGCAGCCACCCGCATTGCCGACGAGCTGCTGGACGGCGATAAGCTGATCCTGTATACTAAAGGCAAAAGCTACCCCCGCACAGATTATAAATGCGAAAGACCTGGTTTGTTTGAGAAGGGCGCCCTGGCCGTGCTTACCGACGAAGGCTCTGCCTCTGCCAGCGAAATACTGGCCGGCGCCATACAGGACTGGGACCGGGGCCTGATCATAGGCCGCCGTACTTTTGGCAAGGGCCTGGTGCAGGAGCAGTTTGACCTGAGCAACGGCGGGGCATTACGGTTAACCGTGGCCCGCTATTATATACCTTCCGGCAGAAGCATCCAGAAGTCGTACAGCAATGGCCGTGAGGCGTATGATGAGGATATTATGAACCGCTTTAACCATGGAGAACTGCTGAACAAGGACAGTATTAAGCCGGCAGACACTATTCCCTATAAAACCGCCAAAGGCCGCATTGTGTACGGCGGCGGCGGCATTACACCGGATGTATTCATGCCTTTTGATACTACCAGCTTTTCCCGGGTGCTGGCTGAAATGTACACACGTAATACATTCAGCAATTTTGCTTACCAGTATTACAATACGCACCAGGAGGCGCTGAGCCGCTATAAAGACGCCTCTAACTTTACCCGCCAGTTCAGCGTAGACAATGAGCTGTATAATACCTTCCTGAACTTTGCCGGGAAAGACAGCATCCATACGGAGCGGATAACACCTAAAGACAAGGCCGAAATACAGGACCGTATTAAAACCATGCTGGCCAGGCAGCTATACCGTTCAGAAGGTTTTTATGAAGTAATTAATGCTACCGACCCTGTGGTAAAGCGGGCGGTTTCCGAGCTGGAGAAAGTAAAATAATAAGGCAGCAACAGTACAGCTATATTAAAAAGGTGAAAAACAATAGCCCGAACGGCTGTGTTTTTCACCTTTTAATTTTAAATGACGGCTGCAGTAAGACAAGGCAATATCAAAAACAAAAGAGGCTGCATCAAAAGTTATGATGCAGCCTCTTTAATAAATTGTTTGCAAGAAAGTTAAAAGGTATATAACCCCTTACAATTAGTGAGCAGTGCTGTCGGTAGTAGCAGCGCTAGAGTCAGCCATAGTAGAATCAACAGGCATAGCTGAAGAATCAACAGGAGCAGCAGATACGGTGTCAACAGCTGTAGTTGCTGTAGAATCAGCAGATTCAGAAGAAGCACCACTGTTGCAAGCTGCGAAAGTAGTCATACCTGCAGCGATGGCGAACACGAATAATTTTTTCATACTCTGTAAGTGATTAGTTTTAAGATCGTGCAAATTTATATAAATAAGTTTGAATATAAAATATATGTTTTTATAATACGTTATATTTGTGGACTTTCTCCACATTTTTACTTCTTCCTGAAGAAGATTTTTAAAGGAACGCCCTGAAAATCAAAATTTGAACGCAGCTGGTTTTCCAGGTAATTCCTGTAGGGTGTTTTTACATCGTCCGGCAAATTGCAGAAAAAGGCAAAGGCCGGCGTATGGGTTGGCAGCTGGGTTACATATTTAATACGGATGGGCGTACCTCTTACCACCGGCGGGTGATAAGCTTCTATGGCTTTGAGCATTATATCATTTAAGCGGGAGGTGGGTATTTTGCGCTGCCGGTTGTCATACACGCGCAGCGCCTCCTCTATTGCTTTGAAAATGCGCTGCTTCTGCAATACAGAGGTAAAAATAATTGGTACGTCTGAAAAAGGGGCCAGCCGCTTTTTCAGCTCCTGCTCATAGTCGCGGGCGGTATTGGTTTCCTTTTCCACCAGGTCCCATTTATTTACCAGTATTACCATGCCCTTGCCTTTTTTTACGCCCAGGCTGAAAATACTGAGGTCCTGGGCGGTAATACCTTTGGTGGCATCCAGCAGCAGCAGGCAAACATCCGCTTCATCCATGGCCTTAATAGCGCGTATAACAGAATAAAACTCCAGGTCTTCATGCACCCTTGCCTTGCGGCGCACGCCTGCAGTATCTATCAGTACAAAATCTTTCTGGAACAGCTTATAGTGGGTGTGAATGGTGTCGCGCGTGGTGCCGGGAATATCGGAAACAA
Source organism: Chitinophaga sp. (assembly GCF_035761305.1). Taxonomy (GTDB): domain Bacteria; phylum Bacteroidota; class Bacteroidia; order Chitinophagales; family Chitinophagaceae; genus Chitinophaga. The sequence goes on from NZ_DASTRI010000262.1 coordinate 5,231, forward strand.
TATTGCGCTCCTCTCCTATGAGGGCGTTCAGCAGCGAAGACTTGCCCACATTAGGCTGGCCAATGATGGCTATTTTCGGCAGCTCGTTGTCCTTGGGCTCGGCCAGCATATCTTCTGTTATCAGCGCGGCCACTTCATCCAGCAGCTCGCCGGTGCCGCTGCCGGTAATAGAGGAAAGGAAAAATATTTTTTCAAAGCCCAGGCTGTAAAACTCAGCGGCTTCCAGCATACGCTCGTTATTGTCTACCTTATTCACTACCAGGAATACCGGTTTGGATGACCGGCGCAACATATCTGCCACTTCCGCATCCAGGTCGGTAATACCGGTGGTTACATCGCACATGAACACCAGCACATTCGCTTCTTCCATGGCTATTTTTACCTGCTTGCGGATCTCCCGCTCAAACACATCTTCACTGTTAGCTACAAAACCGCCGGTATCTACCACGTTGAATGTTTTACCATTCCAGTCGGCAATACCATACTGGCGGTCGCGCGTAACGCCGCTCACATCATCTACTATTGCTTTACGCTGCTCCAGCAGGCGGTTGAACAAAGTTGATTTACCTACATTTGGCCGGCCCACGATGGCGACTGTAAATCCAGACATAATTAATTACGAATTACGAATTACGAATTACGAATTAACAGGCAGAGACCAATTAAACTTTTAACTGCTACAATAAATCGCTGCATTTTAATTCGTAATTTGTAATTGACAATTGAAAACTGATTTTAATACCCGTATTCCCTTAAGTACGTTTCATTATCCCGCCATTTGCTTCTTACTTTTACAAACAGCTCCAGGAATACTTTCCTTCCGATGAACTTTTCTATATCCTGCCGGGCCAGGGTGCCTATCTGCCGGATAGACTTACCTTTTTCTCCCAGGATAATGGCTTTCTGCGTTTCCCGCGTTACTACGATCTCTGCAGAAATTTTTACCAGGGTTTGCTTTTCCTGGAACTGAGATACCACTACGGTAGTATGATAAGGAATTTCTTCTTCAAACAGCTGGAAGATCTTTTCACGGATCATTTCGGCTACAAAAAAACGTGTAGACTTATCCGTTAACGTATCTTCGGGGTAAAAAGGTTCGCTTTCCGGCAGCAATGCAACAATCTGCTGCAGCAGCGCGGCAATACCTTTTTGCTGCATGGCGGAAATGGTAACCACTTTTGCCTTGCCCCACGCTTCACATTGTGCCTGCACATTAGCCAGCTCTTCCTTTTTCAGCACATCCATTTTATTCAGCACCAGTATGCAGGGCACTTTTAATTTCAGGGAGTCAAACAGTTCCAGGTTCTCTGCTACATTATCTTTCACGTCCATGATCAGCAGGGCAACATCCGCATCTTCCAGGGCTGATTTTACTGCACTCATCATTTTTTCATGCAGCTTGTACCGGGGATCTATAATACCAGGGGTATCTGAAAAAACAATCTGGTAGTCCGGCTCCGTAACAATGCCGGTAATGCGGTGGCGGGTGGTTTGTACTTTCGGGGAGATAATAGCCAGCTTTTCGCCGGTGAGGGCGTTGAGCAGGGTGCTTTTACCTGCATTTGGCTTACCGAAAATATTTACAAATCCTGCTTTATGCATTGCTGTAACTTTTTCCGTCAGGGTTTATAGGCCGTAACGAAATAAAATAAAAAAAGCCGAATTACTTCGGCTTTAAAAATGTTTTTGAAATGATGAGCGGATGTTGAACTTCCGTCCACCGACCTGCGGATGTCCTTCTTCCGTACTTTCAACAAAAAATCCCGACCTCTGCCGGGACCTTCTCTTTTGTAGCGAGGAGAGGATTCGAACCTCTGACCTTCGGGTTATGAGCCCGACGAGCTACCTCTGCTCTACCTCGCAATGTGGGTGCAAAGGTAAGGGGATGATTTATTACTGCCAAATCTTTTTTAAAAAAAGTTTTGCTCTGAGGTAAATAATCCTACAGAAATTATACCACTCTGGTTAATTTCATTTTAAAATTCCGCAGGTGATTTGGCGGCCCACGGGGAATTTCAAAGCAGAGGAAACTACCTGCAGAGAACCCTTCTGGTCAGGTTAAGAAGCCTGGGGGAATAACAAAGCTGCTGGAAGCCATCAACAATAACGACATACGACGTAGTTGAGAAAGCCCGGGGAATGATAAGCCCGCGAAATTGCCGGTCCGCGCATATCATGTGCTGAATAATCAGGTGAACAGCAGTTGCAGATATGGAAAATACCGATGGGGGCAGCGCATATTATGTGCTGAATGATCAGGTGCTGTGAGCCGGATGTACCTGGTTCATCAACCAGCCGTAATACAAATTTTGCAGTCATAAAAAAACCGATTGCAGCAAACCGACCCCAAGCGCCAACGTTCTTATTTAGAAAATTAAGGCTGAGCCCTAATTCCATATAGGTAAGCCATCAATCTTCCTGCTGCCTGTGAGGTTTTTTGTAGGGGGGCAAGCCTTAATGCCGTAATAGGTTAAGCGGTGAGCCCTAATTTTCAGTACAACCAGGTATTCAATAATTGTCAGCCCTGGAAAAGGCCAACCTTGTTAGAAATCATTATCAAATTTGCTACACCAAAACTTCACCTGCCGGCATAGCCAGCAGCATGAAATCGAATACCAGCCCTGGAAAGAACCGGTTTAATCATTGTTTATACTAACCTTATAGTAAACGACGAACACCCTTCTTCATTATTTGCCGGCTGCGCCACACCGTAACTATACCGGCCCCACAACAGCGCCAGCCTTCCTTATCGGCTGGCCTTACACCGGTAATGATGAATTTATTACCGGCATAACAATAACCCGTTCTTCATTATCTGCCCGTTATACCATCTGTTGCAAAACCAGTTACGGCATAACAATAACACCAGCCCTGGATAAGGCCGGTATATTTTGCTGGAACTTATGCTCCATGTCATGTATAGCCTTAGCTCCGCTGCCGTTTGTTTGCCGGCAGCAACACCTTCAATATTCTTAAAGTATAAGATATCATACCAGCCCTGGACAAGGCCGGCGTCTAGTTAAATAACCCCTTCAGCAGAAGGATCATTACAAGCCTTCTACAAGTTTACCTTTTCTATCAGGTGCCTGCCTTCAATAAGGCCGGCTTGTTTTTTACCACTATATAACCGAATTGAGTTAAAAAGGCAGGTCGTCTGCAGGTTGCTCCAGCAAAGCATCGTCTGCCAAAGCATCTGCAGTGGGTTTTGAAGCATCATCCTGCCGGCGGCCGCCTGCCAGTAGCTGCAGGTGTTGTACACGCAGCCGCATTACGCCTACGGCTTCGCCGGCGTTGCTGTTATAAGCTTCTGCATAAGGTTTTCCTTCCAGGTACACCTGGGTGCCCTGTGTTAAATATTGAGCCAGGTTAGCTCTTTCCCACATGGCACAATCTACCCAGGTAGTTCTTTCCTGTGGTACGCCCTGCTGGTTCTTAAAACGTTCTGTTTGGGCTACGCGAAAGCTTAATACGGATTTTCCATTGTAACTGCTCTCAACGGCATCTTTTCCCAGATAGCCAATCATTTGCATTTTTATCATTGCTCTGTATTTAGTATTTAATGGGTGGTTAACGACGCGGTTAACTCTTAAAACATTAGAGCGCAAAATGAGAGAGAGAATTGCGCATCGAAAATAGGGGAATTTCATAAACCAAAAAAAAATTTTTCTTTTTTTATGTAACACACGTATAACTTTGCAGTGTTATAATTCAATTAAGGGGTGCCTTACTGTCAGGCTGAGATCACACCCATTGAACCTGTGACCAGGTAATGCTGGTTAGGAAACAACATAGCAATGAAACAATACTTACTGCTTTTGTGGCTGCTTATCAGCACAACTGTGCTATACGCACAAAAAAATATTTCCGGTACTGTTACTGATAAATCCAATGGCCGGCCACTGGCGGGCGTTTCCATTATTATACAGGGCAACAGCACCAATGGCGCACATACAGACGCTAACGGACATTACCAGCTGCAGGCGCCCGCCAGGGGCAGCTACCGCCTGCAGGCCAGCTACCTGGGCTACCGCACTTTTACCACTACCCTGCAGGGTAATACAGCCAATACGCTGGATATAGCGTTGGAAGAAACCGGCCTGTTTGTGCAACCGGTAGAGATCAGCAGCCTCCGCGCAGGTAAAAATGCACCTTTTACCAAGTCTACCCTGAATGCGGAAGATATTAAAAAGCAGAACCTGGGGCAGGACCTGCCCCTGCTGCTGAACCAGATGCCTGCAGTAGTAACCAATTCCGATGCTGGTAACGGTATCGGCTATACGGGAATACGTGTGCGGGGCTCCGATATTACCCGCATTAATGTAACGGTTAACGGCATTCCCCTGAATGATGCCGAGTCTGCAGGTACCTTTTTTGTAGATCTGCCGGACCTTGCCTCCTCTGTGAACAGCATACAGCTGCAGCGGGGCGTAGGCACCTCTACCAACGGGGCCGGCGCTTTTGGCGCAACGCTGAACCTCAGCACCAATGAGTTCCGCGACAAAGCCTATGGGGAAATCAATAACAGCTACGGCTCTTTCAACAGCTGGAAACATACTGTAAAAGCCGGCTCCGGTTTAATCAGCGATCACTTTACATTGGATGCGCGCCTTTCCAAGATCAGCTCTGACGGCTATATAGACCGCGCCAGCGCCGACCTGCACTCTTTTTATACATCCGCAGCGTACATCTCCAAAAAAACAGCTATCCGCCTGAACGTATTTTCCGGCAAAGAAAAAACTTACCAGGCCTGGAACGGCGTGCCCGAAGCGCTGCTGCATACCAACCGCACCTATAACTCTGCCGGTACTGAAAAACCCGGTGCTCCTTATGATAATGAAACCGACAATTACCAGCAGGATCATTACCAGCTGTTCCTGAACCAGGAAATAAACAATCACCTGAACTTTAACGTGGCTTTGCACTACACCAAAGGCAAAGGGTATTATGAGCAATACAAAGCACAGCAGCTGTTTGCCGACTACGGACTGGCATCGCCTGTTATTAACGGCCTGCCGGTAGATACTACCGACCTGGTCCGGCAGCTATGGCTCGACAATGATTTTTACGGCGCCATTTTTTCTGTGAACAGCACCGGTAAAAAACTGAACTGGAGCCTGGGCGGCGGTTGGAACCGCTATGAAGGCGCGCATTACGCCAAAATCATATGGGCGCAATACGATATTGATAAAGACCATAAGTATTATGACCTGGATGCAGATAAAAACGACTTTAACATCTACTGGAAAGGTGAGCTGAAAGTAACAGAAGCCCTGCGCGTGTTTGCCGACCTTCAATACCGTACCATACGCTTTAATATTGACGGTTTTGAAGATAACCCTGCTTTAATCCAGCACAACTCGTACAACTTCTTTAATCCTAAAGCAGGTATTTACTATTACCTGAGCAACAACAGCCAGCTGTATGCTTCCTACGCAGTAGGCAACAAAGAACCTAACCGCGATGATTTTGAAGCCGGGCTTACACAAACGCCCAAACATGAAACCCTGCAGAACATAGAAGCCGGTTATGTTTTCCGCAACAGCCGCGTGAACTTAACAGCCAATGCCTATTACATGTATTACAAGAACCAGCTGGTACAAACCGGTAAGCTGAACGATGTGGGTGCTTATACGCGTACCAATATTCCGAAAAGCTACCGTGCCGGTATAGAGCTGCAGGGCAGCGTACAGCTGAACAAAATATTTTCCCTGAGCGCCAACGCAGCCTTTAGCCGGAATAAGATAAAGGACTATGTTGCATACATTGATAATTATGACACCGGCCTGCAGGACACGGTGCATTACGGTAATTCCACTATTTCCTTCTCCCCGGGTGTGGTAGCAGGTTACACCCTTACCGCCAAACCTGTAAAGGGCCTGGCTATAGACGTGGTTGGCAAATATGTAAGCCGGCAGTACCTGGATAATACCGGCGAAGAAAAACGCAGCCTGAACGGGTATTATACCAACGACATGCGCCTGCAATACACCGTTCCGCAACCCCTGTTCAAAGAACTGGGATTGCAGCTGATGGTGAACAATATCTTCAACAGGAAATACGAGCCTAACGGCTATACTTATATGTACATTGAGGATGGCATACGCAAATCAAGCAATGGTTACTACCCGATGGCAGGCACGAATTATATGATAGGTGTTACAGTAGGGCTGTAGGTAATTACTCCGCCAGGCGACCGATTGCTTCTTCTACTTTGCTGAATGGAAAGCCGTTTAATACGGCTTCCATCTGGGCTTTTACCTGCTGTGTACATAAATTGCCAATGCTGCCGGCATGCGTATGGTGTACCGCTTTTTCCGGCACAAAAGTACCTTTTTCTATATCCATACCTACCTGTTTGTACGCCTCACGGAAGGGAATGCCTTCGAGCACCAACTTGTTTACCACTTCAACACTGAACAGGTAGCGGTACTTTTCATCATCCAGTATATTTTCCTTTACCTGCATGTTCTCCAGCATTAAACCGGCCATCTGCAAACAGTTGCGCAGCGTTTGGAATGCAGGGAACAGGTTTTCTTTCAACAGCTGCAGATCGCGGTGATAGCCGGATGGCAGGTTGGTAGTCATCATGGCTATTTCATTAGGCAATGCCTGCAGCTTGTTGCCGTATGAGCGGATCAGCTCCCATACATCGGGGTTCTTTTTATGCGGCATAATACTGGAACCCGTGGTCAGCTCATCAGGGAAGCTGATAAAGCCAAAGTTCTGGTTCATAAACAGGCAGGCATCCATAGCCATTTTAGCCAGGGTAGCGCCCAGGCCGGCCAGTGCAAATGCCACTATTTTTTCTGTTTTACCGCGGCCCATTTGCGCATATACCACATTATAGTTGAGGGCATCAAAACCCAGCAACGCAGTGGTAAGCTCACGGTCAAGGGGGAACGAAGAACCATAGCCGGCAGCTGAGCCCAGTGGGTTTTTATTTACCACCTTATAAGCGCCCTGCAATACGGTTAAATCATCTACCAGGCTTTCCGCATAAGCGCCTAACCACAGGCCGAATGAGGAAGGCATGGCTATTTGCAGGTGTGTGTAACCTGGCAAAAGGTGATCTTTAAATTGCTCGCTTTTGCGCTGCAGAAGGTCAAAAAGGGCTTTAACATCCAGCACCAGGGTTTGCAGCTCATGCCGCAGGAACAGCTTCAGGTCTACCAGCACCTGGTCATTGCGGGAGCGGCCGCTATGTATCTTCTTGCCTACTTCTCCCAGGCGGCGGGTCAGCAGCAGCTCTACCTGCGAATGAATATCCTCTACCCCTTCTTCCAGCACAAAATCACCGGCCTGTATCTCTTTATAGATGCGCTTCAGCTCCTGCTGCAATACAGCCAGCTCCTCTGCGGTAAGCAGCCCTATTTTTTCCAGCATGGCAATGTGCGCCAATGATCCCAGCACATCAAAAGGCGCCAGGTATGCATCCATTTCACGGTCGCGGCCTACGGTAAATTTTTCTACTGCAGCCAGCGATGTTTTATCTTTTTGCCAAAGTTTCATATGGAATGTAAAATATTAAATGTAAGACATTCAACGTAAAAGCCGGGAGCAGTGCGCCTACAGCAACTTTTACATTCGACATTTTACATTTTGCATTTAATATTCTCTTTAAAAATCGTATTTCGCAAATATCCGCTCCTTAATCTCCGGCCACTCCTCTTTCAGAATGCTGAAATATACGGAGTTACGCAGGCGGCCGTCATTTACTACCATGTGATGGCGGAAAATCCCTTCCTGTTTGGCGCCTATGCTCAGTATTGCGTTGCGGGACTGCGTGTTCAGCTCATCTGTTTTCAGTTCCACGCGGTTCAGGTCCATCACTTCAAAGGCATGCTGCAGCATGGCCAGTTTCATGGCCTTGTTTAAACCAGTGCCGTGCAAAGGCGGATCTATCCAGGTATGGCCAATCTCTGCCCGTTTATGCGCAGGCACAATGGCGAGAAAGCGGGTGCTGCCGGCAGGACGGTTTGCCTGCTTATCTATGATCACAAAAGGCATCTCCGTTTTATTTTCCCTGGCCGTAATGGCGTTCTGAACATAATTTACCAGGTCGCTTTGCTGCTGCAGCCTTATGGTACTCACTTTCCATAATACCGGCTGTAAAGCCATGGGCAGCAGTATCTCTACATCCCCAGGCTGCAGGGGACGCAATAGTACGCGTTTATTTTCCAGTACCGGGTAAAAGTCCATCTTATAAAATTTCCGTCAGTAATTTAATATAAGTATCAATACCCTGGCTGATCTCCTCCAGGTAAATAAATTCATCTGCAGTATGTGAACGGGCTGAGTCGCCGGGACCTATTTTAACAGAGGTAGCCGGTATAAGCGCCTGATCGGAGGTAGTGGGCGAGCCGTACCAGGTTTTACCCATGCGAATACCTGCCTGCACAATAGGATGATCCAGTGCAATGCCCGAAGGCCGCATACGCATGGAGCGCGGCGTTACGGTGCAGCTCACATGCTGTTTGATAACGGCCAGCACCTCTTCCAGTGTATACTTATCCGTTACCCGCACATCCACCACAAAAGAACAATCCGCCGGTACTACATTGTGCGCTTTATTGGAAGTGTTGACCACTGTTACCGACATTTTTACCGGGCCCAGTGTTTCCGATACTTCCGGGAACTGGTATTCGCGGAACCAGCTAATATCCTGTATGGCTTTGTAAATAGCGTTCTCCCCTTCATTGCGTGCAGCATGACCTGCTTTGCCGTGGCTTACGCAATCCAGCACCATAAGCCCCTTTTCTGCAATAGCCAGCTGGGTTTGGGTAGGCTCCCCTACTATGGCCAGCTCTATAGGCGGCAGCAGGGATAGTATGCTTTCTATACCGTTGGTGCCGCTTATCTCTTCTTCTGCGGTGGCAGCCAGCGCCAGGTTACAGCGGAGGTTTGTATGGTTATAAAAATGCAGGAAAGCCGCTACCAGGCTTACCAGGCAGCCACCGGCATCGTTACTGCCCAGGCCATATAGTTTACCATCTGCCACATCCGGTCTAAAAGGGTCGCGGGTATACTGCGGGTTGGGTTTTACTGTATCGTGATGTGAGTTGAGCAGTACCGTGGGTTTGGCGGCATCAAAATGTTTATTCAGCGCCCAAATGTTATTGAGGTGCCGGTTATATGCCACGCCCTGCTGTTCCAGCGCAGCTGCTATGAGCTGTGCGGTGCCCTGTTCTTCCCGGCTGAAAGAAGGCGTAGCAATTAGCTGCTGTAAAAGCTTTACGGCATCTGCATATAACTGTTGGTTCCACATAAGTTAACATATTAAAGTACCTGCCACGTTACCGGAAGTGTTGCTGCGCACGTCTGCTGCATGGCCTATCAACACTTCCTTTACGCCGCTTTCAATGGCGGCAAAAGCATTTTCGAGCTTAGGCAGTATGCCGTCTGTGAGCACCTTTTGCTCCAGCAGCTCCGCATAAATGGTACGGTTAATAAGGTTTATCACCGCATTATCGTCATTCGCATCGCGCAGCACTCCTTTCTTTTCAAAACAATAGATAAGCCGCACGGGGTAACAGGCAGATAGCGCAATGGCCAGCGACGATGCAATGGTATCGGCATTGGTGTTCAGCATCTGCCCGTGCCCGTTATGCGTGAGCGGGGCGAACACCGGGGTTAAACCGGCATCCAGCATGGCTTTCAGCGGTGCTGCGTGCAGCGTTGCAGGATCAATATCCCCCACAAAACCATAATCAATTTCCTTTACCGGGCGTTTTACCGCAGGTATTACATTCGCATCGGCCCCTGTCATACCAATAGCGTTACAGCCCAGCGCCTGCAATTTAGCCACCAGCTGTTTATTCACCAGGCCACCATACACCATGGTTACTACATCAATAGTAGCAGCATCGGTAATGCGGCGTCCATTAACGTATTTTGACTCAATGCCCAGCTGATCACCGATGCGGGTAGCAATTTTGCCGCCGCCGTGGATCAGTATTTTGGGCCCCTGCACCGCTGCAAAATCTTCCAGGAAGGATTGCAGCAGCACAGGATTATCCAGCACATTGCCTCCTACTTTAATGACAAAAAGCATCAGCGTTGTTTTAATATCTCACTCAATACTGCCTGTGCCGCCCATACGCGGTTACCGGCTTCGGGTATCACAATAGACTGCGGCCCGTCCAGCACTTCATCTGCAATCACTACATTCCTTCTTACCGGCAGGCAGTGCATTACTTTTGCCTCATTGGTACCTTTCAGCTTCTGGCTGGTCATCATCCAGCTGCTATCGGTGCTGATAATATTACCATAATCGCTGTACGACGACCAGTTCTTCACATACACAAAGTCGGCGCCTTCCAAAGCTTTATCCTGGTTGTATTCAACGGGCGCGTTACCGGTAAATTTTTTATCCAGCTCATAGCCTTTGGGATGGGTGATCACAAAATCCGCCTCACCCCATGCATTCATCCATTGCGCAAAAGAGTTGGGTACGGCCTGCGGCAATGATTTTACATGCGGCGCCCAGGTCATTACCACTTTAGGTTTGCGGGGCTGCTGCCAGCGCTCCTTAATGGTAATTACGTCTGTTAAGCTTTGCAACGGATGCAGGGTGGCGCTTTCCAGGCTTACCACCGGCACACCGGCGTATTTAACAAACTGGTTAATGTATTTCTCGGTATAATCTTCTTCCTTGTTCTTCAGGCCGGGAAATGTGCGGATAGACAGTATATCAAAATACTGGCCCATTACAGCAGCAGCTTCCTTTACGTGCTCTGTGGTGCTGCCGCTCATTATAGCGCCATCATTCATTTCCAGCGCCCAGCCTTCTTTATCTATGTTAAACACCACTACTTCCATACCCAGGTTCCTGGCGGCTACCTGTGTACTTAAACGTGTTCGCAAACTGGGGTTCAGAAATATCATGCCCAGTGTTTTGCTGGTGCCTAATGTTTTGTCCTTAAAAGGATCTTTCTTATAGCCCAGTGCAATGTCCACCAACCGCGGAACACCCGGAACATCATCTACGGAAATAAATTGCTTCATTGCGGCAACTGTAGTTATGTGTGTTTATAAAAGTTTGTATTAAGCGTGCTTATTATTTTACCAGCTCTTCACGGAAAGCGGTGAGAAACTGATCGGCATGCGCCTGGGTTAAAGCCAGCGAAGGCAGCAGCCGTATTACGTTTGGCTTGGCCTCACCGGTAAAGATCTTATGTTTGAACAGCAGGTTTTTCCGTACCTGGCTCAGCTCTTCCGGCAGCTCAATACCAATCATTAAACCACGGCCCCTTACTTCTTTGATGTTGGGCAGCTGCTTCAGCTGCTCTGTCAGGTAGCTGCCGATTTTAGCGGCATTCTGCACCAGTTGCTCCTGCTCTATTACTTCCAGCACGGCCAGCGCGGCGGCGCAAGCCAGGTGATTACCGCCAAAGGTAGTGCCCAGCATGCCGTATGCCGGTTGTATGTGCGGGGCGATAATAATGCCGCCAACCGGGAAACCGTTGCCCATGCCTTTGGCCATGGTGTAAATGTCGGCATTAATGCCGGCATGGTCATGCGCAAAAAACTTACCGCTCCGGCCATAGCCGCACTGTACCTCATCTGCAATAAACACGGCATTATGTGCGGTGCACAGGCTGCGTATCTTTTGCAGAAAGCTTTCGCCGGCAACATTAATGCCGCCTACCCCCTGTATGCCTTCAATAATCACGGAAGAAACTTCATGCTGCTTAAAAGCTGCTTCCAGGGCCTTTTCATCCTGCCAGGGCAGGAATACGATGTTACCGGTTTCATTTACCGGCGCTACAATTTTGGGATTATCCGTAGCGGCTACGGCCAGGGATGTACGGCCATGAAAAGATTTCCGGAAGGCAATTACCTTCTTTTTACCGTTGTAGAAAGAAGCCAGCTTTAATGCGTTCTCATTTGCCTCTGCACCGGAGTTGCAAAGGAACAGCTGATAGTCTTCCTTACCGGACACCTGGCCTAGTTTCCCGGCAAGCTGCTGCTGTAACGGGATCTTGATAGAATTGGAATAAAAACCAACTTTCTGCAGCTGGTCGGTGATGCGTTTTACGTAATGCGGGTGGGTATGTCCAATGGAAATTACAGCGTGCCCCCCGTAGAGGTCCAGGTATTGCGTGCCTTTATCGTCCCATACATTGGAGCCCTGGCCTTTTTCAATAGTAATATCGTTGATCGGATAAACGTCAAAAAGTTTCATGGTGTTGTTGTTGGCGTGATGTGGCATCACGCATTGTGAAAGAGAAATTGTTAGAGCGCCTGGCTAAAACACGATAGATTTCAGCTTCAGGCCGGCTGTTTCTTCCAGTCCGCAGGCCAGGTTCATATTCTGCACTGCCTGTCCTGAAGCGCCTTTGATCAGGTTGTCCTCAATGGAGTGGATCACCAGCTTAGTGCCGATCTTTTCCAGCTGTACCAGGCATTTGTTGGTGTTTACCACCTGCTTCAGGTCTATCTGCTTATCGCTGACGTGCGTAAACGGATGCGATGCATAATATGATTTATACAACTGTAGCGCCGCTTCCTGGGTCAGGCCACTTTCCAGGTAGGAGGTGATCCAGATACCTCTTGGATAATCGCCCCGCACCGGCACAAAATTTATGTTGCCGGTAAAGGAAGGTTGCAACAGTTGTAAGGTTCGTCGTATCTCTTTCAGGTGCTGATGGGTAAGCACTTTATAAGTGGAAACATTATTGGCGCGCCACGTAAAGTGCGTGGTGCCTTGCAGGCTTTGGCCGGCGCCGGTAGAGCCGGTAATGCCGGTGGTATGTACTTCCTGCAGTAAACCCGCCTGCGCCAGGGGCAGCAGCCCTAACTGGATGGCGGTGGCAAAACAGCCGGGATTGGCAATGTTCTGCGCAGTTTTTATTTTATCCCGCTGCAGCTCCGGTAAACCATATACGAACTGCCGGCCAGGCAGGCTTTCTCCTAAACGGAAATCCTGGCTCAGGTCGATGATCTTAACGGAAGGCGCAATGGTATTGGCTTCCAGGAATTTTCTAGCCTCCCCGTGCCCAAGGCAAAGGAACAGTACATCTATATCGTTGCTGAGGTCTGCCGCAAAAGTAAGATCTGTTTCACCCAGCAAATCGGCATGAACGGCATATAAAGGGTTACCGGCATTGCTACGGCTATGTACAAACGCAATTTCCACATCGGGATGGTTCAGTAATATCCTGATCATTTCTCCACCGGTGTAACCGGCGCCGCCAACTATGCCTGTTTTTATTTTATGTGCCATTGTTTTTCCTTTTTTTGCGTTACCCTTTTTGCTGCCCGTTCACCTGGTGCCAGATCATGGTTTGGTTACCGAAAATTTTGCTGAAGCCGCGCACGTCTTCCCCGCTCCAGCCGCTGTTCATTTCGCCATACTTGCCAAACTTGCTGCTCATAAGGTCATATGGCGACTCAATACCGGTTACCTGGAAACGGTAAGGCATCAGGGTTACAAAAACCTGGCCGGTTACCTGCTGCTGGGAGCTTTCCAGGTAAGCTTCTATGTCGCGCATCACAGGATCCAGTATCTGGCCTTCGTGCAGCCAGTTGCCGTAAAACTGCGCCAGCTGGTCTTTCCAGCTCAGCTGCCATTTTGTGAGCACATGCTTTTCCAGCGCGTGATGCGCTTTCAGAATTACCATGGGAGCGGCAGCTTCAAAACCCACGCGGCCTTTGATGCCAATAATGGTATCACCCACATGTATATCGCGGCCAATGGCAAAAGGCCCTGCAATGGACTGTAAATATTGTATGGCTTCTGTGGGATGACCGAATGTTTTATCGTTCACGCCCACCAGCTCTCCTTTTTCAAATTTGAGAGATACCTGCTCGGGATCTTTTTTGGTCAGCTGGGTAGGAAAGGCTTCTTCCGGCAGCATACCGTTGGAGGTAAGCGTTTCCTTACCGCCTACAGAAGTGCCCCAGATACCTTTGTTAATGGAGTACATAGCTTTTTCAAAGTTCATTTGTACCCCTTTTGCCCGCAGGTATTCAATTTCCTGCTCCCGGCTCAGCTTCATATCGCGTATAGGCGTTATGATCTCTACCCCGGGTATCATGATATGAAAGATCATATCAAACCGCACCTGGTCGTTACCGGCGCCGGTGCTGCCGTGCGCTACTGCGGTAGCGCCGGTTTCCTTCACATATTCCGCAATGGCCATGGCCTGGCTCATGCGCTCTGCGCTTACGCTTAAAGGATAGGTATTGTTCTTAAGCACGTTGCCAAACACCAGGTATTTGATCACCTTATCATAATAAGAGCGTACGGCATTTACTGTTTTATGGCTTTTTACCCCCAGGCTGTAAGCGCGCTTTTCTATTTCCTGTAATTCCGCATCGGTAAAACCGCCGGTGTTTACAATCACGGAATGCACTTCATAACCTTTTTCTTCTGTCAGGTATTTTACACAGTAGGAAGTATCCAGTCCTCCGCTAAATCCCAGTACTACTTTTTTACTCATTACGACAATTTTTGGAACGTTTGGTCCTTAAAACAGGTTAAATAAAAAGAATTTCTTTTTAGCGTGGCTGGCGGCGCTGTTGTTGCCGCCTTTCAGCAGCACATACCTTTTATAGCGCAGCCATCTTTCAAATAAACGGAAGTTATCCTTGAACAGCCGGTGCTTTTTCTGCTGCTGCATGGCGCCGTTGGCGGCTACCATCATCTGCGGCTGCATGTTCACCGTTTTGTTTGCGGCTGCAGCCCGGTCGCGCATGGCTTTTTCTTCCGCCTCTTTCAGCTTCTGCGCCGGATCATACAGCATGCCGGTGCACAGGCAGTTCTTGCGGTCCTTGGCAGTAAGAATGTCAAAGTTCACACAGCTCCGGCAGCCTTTCCAGAACTCTTCATCATCGGTAAGCTCCGAGTAGGTTACCGGCTCATAGCCCAGTTCAGAATTAATTTTCATAACGGCCAGGCCGGTGGTTAACCCAAATATTTTAGCGTCCGGGTATTTTTCCCTGGACAGGTCAAAGATGCGGTGCTTAATGGCTTTGGCAACGCCATGGCCTCTGAAGGCAGGGTTAACGATAAGACCGGAGTTAGCTACGAATTTCTCATGGCCCCAGGCTTCAATGTAACAAAAGCCTACCCATTCGCCCTGTTTTGTAACAGCAATCACAGCCTTTCCTTCCTCCATCTTCAGCTGCACATACTCCGGCGAGCGTTTGGCAATACCGGTGCCACGCGCTTTGGCGGAGGACTCCATCTCGTCGGTGATGGTTTTTGCATAATGCTTATCGTCAGGGGTGGCTACCCTAACGATTATATCTGTATTTTCCAACTTACGTAAATTGAAAAAAGTGAATCAATAATTTTAAAATGAGCTTCCTTGTTATCAGGAATAAAAATCACGAATGATGGGGTAATCATTGTGCGATAGCATGCCAGTATGTAAGACGAATGCTATCAAATGCGAGGTCGTCGGGAAAGGTATCTAAAGACATTAAACCCAATAGAGTACATGCCTTCCATCAGAGAAGGATGATACGCAGAGATGTTGGTATGGGTCGCAAAGTTTTCCAACTTCAGTTCAGCATTAAATTGTTTTAAAAAACTTGTCTTTATTAAATCTCCGCAAAATTATAACATATTCTATTATTATCAGACAAATTTTTTTGCCGTGACAATACTTTAACATAATGCAAAAACGGACTGTCTTCAGCAGTTAACCTGAGGACAATCCGTTCATAATGAATTAATTATTTTTCTACTTTGTTAACACTCCCAGCTCGGCCACACTGGCGTTATGGTCTGTTTCAGCTGCCGGTTCCAGCGCTACCAGCTTAATGTAGCGGGCGGTAACCGCCTGCGGAAAGCGGATGGTTTGCAGGATGGGATTGTTCCGGATATTGCCGAAACTGCCGCTGCTTACAGGCTGGCCCCAATCTTTCCCGTTGGCGCTTACATAAAAGGCGTATTTGTAAATAGTGCCGGCTGCGCCATGCACATCCTTGTGGGGCAAATAGGTGAACCCTTTGATAGTGAGGCTTTCACCCAGGTCAACGGCCAGTTCATGCGGGTAGTGGCCGGCAGCATCACTGCCGGAAGCCCAGTAGCTGTATGGGTTGGCATCTATAGCGCGGGCGGCGGCTTCCTGCCGGCTGTCGGCTGCCAGCACCTTCCATTTGGCCGGGGCAATATCGTAATCAGCTACAACGGTGGCGCCGGCTGTTTTACCATTATGTATAAACGCTTTTGCTTTTACCACGCCGCCCCGGGCCAGCTCAAACGGCTGCGTATACCGGGCCGATGCCATAGTAGGTTCCGTACCATCCACGGTGTAATGCAGCTCGGGATCGGGGGAGGCGCAGCGGATGGTTACCAGCCCTTCCCGGTTGCGGCTAATCTCGGGATCGGCCAGCAGGTCGGGCGCATTATATAACTGTACCTCACTGATAACCGGGCAGGCTTTGGCGTCTTTTACCTGCACCCTTACCCGTGTGGTAGTAGTGGCAGGAATGCGCAGCAGGCGCTTGTGGCCAATAGTGGTTTCACTGGCCACCTCTTTAAAAGCGCCGTTCTCCCATACTTCTACCGTGAAGGCTTTTACCCGCTGTCCCAGGGGAATGTACTCCTGCAGCACTACGCGGTTAAAGGTAACCGGTTTGGCAAAAGTGAGGGTAATGCCGGCCTGCAGCACATCGTCGGGCGTAGCCCAGTAAGTTTTGTTATTGCCGTCTACCAGCCAGGCGGCTTTTACAGCGGCATTATTTTTACGTATATCTGTTACCGTTACTTCGGCGTTTCGGGCGAGGTTGGTTTTAAAAGTGGCGTCCAGCAGGCGGCGGAACTCCATAAGGCGGGTTGAGTCGTTGGCATGGATAAGGCCGCGGCGGTCAACCGGCACATTCAGCAGCAGGTTGCTGTTACGGCCCACGGATGCGTTGTAAATATCCAGCAGCTGCGCTACGCTTTTCACCTTATCATTGGTTTCATTGCTGTAAAACCAGCCGGCGCGGATAGATACGTCGCACTCGGCAGGCACCCACTTTTCCCCGTCTTCATCCCCTTTGTTAAGCGTGGCCTGGGAGGGCGCTTTTTTCCCGGGTTCAAAGCCTTTTATGTTCAGCGTGCTCCAGTTGGTGGTGCCGGCAAAACCATCTTCATTGCCTACCCAGCGGCAGCCTGGGCCTACATCGCTGAATATAATGGCGTTAGGCTGGTTGCGGTACACTACGCGGTGAAACAGGTTCCAGTCGTACTCCTGCTTTTTACCGTTGGGGCCTTCGCCGTTGGCGCCGTCGAACCACTGCTCAAACACAGGCCCGTAGTTAGACAAAACTTCGTTCAGCATGCTGGCAAACACCTGGTTGTATTCCGGCGTGCCATAGGCAGGGTGGTTACGGTCCCAGGGCGATACATACACGCCGAATTTGAGGCCGTACTCTTTACAGGCGGCGCTCAGCTCTTTAAGCACATCGCCCTGCCCGTTTTTCCAGCCGCTTTCACGTACGGTATGCGTACTGTATTTGCTGGGCCACAGGCAAAAGCCATCGTGGTGCTTGGCGGTGATGATAATTCCCTTCATGCCGGCCAGCTTGGCGGTACGCGCCCATTGGCGGGCATCCAGCTGGGTAGGGTTAAAGATCTTCGGATCTTCATTGCCAAGCCCCCACTCCCGGTCGGTAAAGGTGTTGGGACCAAAGTGGATAAACATATAGTACTCCATATCCTGCCAGTCCTGCTGGGCTTTGGTAGGAAGCGCACCGTAAGGTTTAATGGTGGACTGGGCCACTGCTGCCTGGCAGCAGAACAGCGCGCCTGCCAGAAATGTAGCTGCTTTTTTCATCATACACTGACTATCGTGGGTAATACTATAAATGTAATATACGACAACGGTTGTGAGTGAAGGTTAGTGAAAATCAATCCAACATTTGATAAAAAGTTGTCAGTGGGCGGCAATGGGCCTGCAAGCCGCAGCTTATGGCTTAACGACTACCGGTGTGTAAAAGACAATTGCAGCTACAGCCTGTAACTTATGGTTGCACCTGTACCCCATCCTCTATGCTGGTAACGTATATTTCCGGCGCCTTATCAAACTGCTGCTGGTAACGGTCACGTACAAACGCAGTAAAATCATCTACCTTATCTGCTTTTACCAAATTAATGGTGCAGCCGCCAAAACCGCCGCCCATTACGCGGGCGCCGGCTACTTCTGGCCGCTGTTTGGCCAGCTCCACCAGGTAGTCCAGCTCGGGACAGCTTACGGCATACAGGCGGCTTAACCCGTCGTGGGTTTCATACATCAGCTTACCGAATGCAGCCAGGTTGCCCTGCTGCAGGTAAATACAGGCCTGCTGCACGCGGGCTATTTCCGCTACCACGTAAGCACTGCGCTTATATACCAGGTCGTCCATTTTATCCTTTACGGCTTCCAGCATTTCCGCCGTAGCATCGCGCAGGGATTTTACCTGCGGATAAACGGCCTGCAATATTTTTACGCCGGCTTCACACTGCTGCCGCCGTACGTTGTACTCCGACGATGCCAGGGAATGATGCACCATGGAGTTGCACAGCACAATTTTCTGGTCGGGGAAGTTAAAAGGATAATACGTATAGGTAAGATCGCGGCAGTCCAGCAGCATTACCTGGTCTTTTTTACCATGCAGGTTCGCAAACTGGTCCATGATGCCACACTGCACACCGGGAAAAGTATGCTCTGCCTTTTGTCCTATCAGCGCCATATCCATGCGGGATAACCCGTAACCCATTAAGTAGTCCAGCGCGGCCACCAGCCCGCCTTCTACCGCGGCAGATGAGGAAAGCCCTGCGCCCACAGGCACATTGCCTGCTATTACACAATCAAAGCCGGGCACTTTGTAGCCGCGCTTTTGCAGCTGGTCTACCACGCCCAGCAGGTAATTGATCCAGCCGCTGGTGGGCTTTACTGCATCCAGGTCAAAACTTACCTGCTCTTTATTAAAATCTGCATAGGCATTGCACTTATCGGTACCGTTCAGGGCTACAGCGTAAATAATGCGTTTATCAATGGCAGCCGGCAGCACAAAACCGTCGTTATAATCTGTATGCTCGCCGATTAAATTAATCCTGCCGGGAGAGCTTACCAGTACAGGTGTGTTGTTGAATAGTTGAATGAACTGATCCCTGGTTTGTTGTAGCATCTTGTATTGGATAATGAATAATAAACGTAAGAAATACACCTAAAAATAAGCTACCGGGCTTAATTACCAAACTACAAAAGGAAAAAGCCCGCCGATCTGGTGATCCACGGGCCTTCCGGTAGATGAATAACAAGTCGAAAAAATCTTACGCAGCCTTAGGTTTACCTACCTTATGGCCTGCTACCGCAAAATACAGAATGTAGGCGTAACAAGGCAGCATGCAGTATAAAAAAGACTGGCGGAAATTAATGCTGTCGGAATGCAGGAAGCCCAGTAGCCCTTCCTTGTTAAACAGGCCGCTGTATACCTGCGGTAATACGCCGCCGCCTACAATGCCCATTACCAGCAGGCCGGAGCCCAGCTGGGTATATTTACCCAGCTTATCGATGGCCAGGGGCCATATGGCGGGCCACATAAGCGCATTGGCCAATCCCAGCAGGGCAATAAAAGTTACGGCGGTATAACCGTTTGTAAAGTACGCGCAGGTAGTAAATACCAGGCCCAGTATGGCGGATATGCGCAGGCTCATGTCCTGGGAAATAATTTTCGGAATGGTAATAATACCTATTATATATCCTACCAGCATGGCGGCCAGGGTAAATGCGGTAAAATACTTGGTTTTATCCAGGCTCATACCCAGCTGGTTACCGTAGGTGCCAATTACATCGCCCGCCATTACCTCTACCCCTACATACAGGAAAATGCACAATACGCCCAGCATCAGGTAAGGGTACTGGAATACGCTGGTTTTATCGGATGAAGTACCCCCGGTACCGGTGCCGTTACCGGAGGTATCTATTTCAGGCAGGGAGGAGCGTTTGATCATAAACGCCAGCAATGCCACTACAACGGCCATTACTATATAAGGACCAATTACGCGGGAGGCCAGGCTATCCAGCAGCAGCGACTTTTGCGCTGTATCGGTAGCGGCGGCAATCTGTTCTTCCAGCGCTGTTGCGTTTTTAAGCACAATGGTGCTCAGCACCAATGGTGCAATAATGCCGGCTACCTTATTGCAAATGCCCATAATGCTGATACGTTTGGCAGCGCTTTCAATAGGCCCTACAATACTAATATAGGGGTTGGAAGCGGCCTGCAGCAAGGTAAGACCAGCGCCCTGTACAAACAGTCCGGTAAGGAACATGCCAAAGCTGCGGGTGTTGGCTGCCGGCACAAAAATGAGCGAGCCTGCCGCCATTACCAGCAGGCCTAATGCCATACCGTTTTTAAAGCCTGTTTTTTTAAGAATAAAGGAGGATGGTAAGCCTAGGCACAGATATGCTAAATAAAATGCAAATGTAACCAGCAGAGCCTCTGCTATGCTAAGCTCACAGGCAATTTTCAGGAAAGGGATCAGCGTGCCGTTTAACCAGGTAACAAATCCAAATACAAAAAATAGTACCCCAATAATGGTAATCGATTGCACATAACTTGCTTTCTTTTCCGGTAATGCAGCAGCGGTATTTGATGCCATAGACATAACTTAAAATGATGAAAAATTATATAGATTTTGGTTCAGCGTGGTACGAACTTAATTAACTATTCTTGTATTTTCTAGCCACTTAAGGGTGATTTTTTACCTTTTTTCAATTTCTGTTAATTTTAGATAATTTTCTATAATTTACTCGCTAAAACGTTTTTGCATAATATAAAATTTCAAGAATTTATTTCTATTTTAGAAAATCTTAAAAAATAATTTATACATTTATCCGGTAATAAACCTTGGTAATTAAACACGTTTATGGCTGAACAATCAAAGCAAGGCACACATCCCTCCTTTCCCGTGCTCGTTCTCGTTTTTTTCTTCTGGGGGTTTGTGGCGGCATCCAACAGTATTTTTATCCCGTTTTGTAAAGCGCATTTTGATCTAACACAGCTTGAGTCACAGCTGATCGACTTTGCCTTTTACGGCGCGTACTTCATCGGTTCCTTATTGCTCTATCTTTTTTCTGCGATCCGCGGTGTTGATATTCTCAACAAGATCGGTTATCAGAAAGGGATCATTTACGGTTTGCTCATATCCGTTGTTGGCGCGGCTGCGCTGATAGGTGCGGTAAATATCGGTAATGGCATGGCCAATAAGTCCGGCGCCTTTTACCTGATATTGGGCGCCTTTTTTATTGTGGCGCTGGGCTTTTCGCTGCAGCAAACTGCCGCCAACCCGTTTGCCATTTTACTGGGCGATCCTTCAAAGGGTACCCACCGTTTGAATCTGGCCGGCGGCATTAACTCGTTCGGCACCACCATCGGTCCTATTATTGTAAGCATGCTGCTGTTCGGCAGCGCACAGGGCGGCGATGTTGCGCAAACAGACATCAGCAAAATCAACACGCTGTACATATTGCTGATTGCGTTGTTCCTGGTAGCAGCCGGTATTTTTGCATTTGCCAAAATGCCCAAGGCAACGGACGATGAGCATTTTGAGAAATCCGGTAAGGCCAGCGGCGCGCTGGTTGGTGTTACCGCCATGTTTGTGCTGATCTTAATAGGCATTGCATTACAAAACGCATTGCCTTTTTTTATTGCCGGTATCATTGGCATCCTGGGTATTCTTTTTTACGCTAAAACAGCCTCCCAGAAAAACGGCGACGGCTGGGGCGCTATGAAGTACCCGCAGTTGGTGCTGGGCATGATTGCCATATTCGTGTATGTAGGTGTGGAAGTATCTGTTGCCAGCAACATGGGCGCCTTGCTGAAACATCCCGGGTTTTTAACACCGAACGGTTTGGCGGAGTCACAGATCGACCCTTACATTTCTCTGTTCTGGGGCAGCTTAATGATTGGCCGCTGGACCGGCGCCATTACGGTGTTCAACGTTTCAAAAGCTACCCGCAAGCTGCTGTTTATTATTGTTCCATTCATTGCATACGGCGTAATCTTAGGCGCCAATGCCTGGAAGGGTAATGATGTAAGCGCGCTGTACCCCTATGCTGGCGTAATAGTTATACAGATCATCGGCTTCTTTGCAGGCCAGGAAAAGCCGGCCAAGACCTTAATGATATTTGGCCTGTTAGGCGTTGCCGCAATGGCAGTAGGTTTATCAACCACCGGTTACGTAGCTACGTTTGCATTTGTAAGCGGCGGCTTATTCTGCTCCGTAATGTGGCCATCCATCTTCGCTCTTTCCATTGCCGGATTGGGCAAATACACCAGCCAGGCATCTTCTTTCCTGGTAATGATGATATTGGGCGGTTCCCTTATTCCCCCGGTACAGGGCGGTTTGGCAGATACCTCACTGGGCATTCATGCCTCTTATATTATACCAGCTTTATGCTTTGCATACCTGGCCTTCTTTGCATTTAGAGTTAAAACCATTTTAAAATCTCAGGGAATCGATTATGAGTCAGCAATTAGTAGTGGGCATTGATATTGGTGGCACCAACACCAAATTCGGCATTGTAGACCGCAGAGGAAATATTCTGTGCGATGGCCGCATGTTAACCAACCAGCACGAAGATGTAGCTGGTTTCCTGGACGAGCTGCATGAACACCTGTCTGCACTGATAAACCAGGCAGGCGGCATTGAAAATATCCGTGGCATCGGCGTAGGCGCACCTAACGGTAACTATTATACGGGTAATATCGAGTATGCACCCAACCTTCGCTGGAAGGGCATTATACCACTGGCTAAATTGCTGAGCGAAAAATTTGGCCTGCCTACCGTATTAACCAATGACGCCAATGCAGCGGCGCTGGGAGAACTGATGTACGGCGCTGCGCGCAGCATGAAAGATTTTATTGTAATTACCCTGGGAACCGGCGTAGGCAGCGGCATTGTTGCCAACGGCCAGCTGATATATGGTCACGATGGCTTTGCCGGAGAGCTGGGCCACTGTATTGTGATACCCGGCGGCCGTTACCACCCCGGTACAGGCGCGCACGGCTCACTGGAAGCTTATGCTTCTGCTACCGGTGTTACCAATACCGCACTGGAATTCCTGGCTAACCGCCCGGACACCAAAAGCTCGCTGCGGGATCTGCCCAAGGAGGACATCAATTCCAAAACCGTGTTTGAAGCGGCTATGGCTGGCGATCCCCTTGCACGTGAAGTATACGAATTTACCGGTAAAATACTGGGTGAGGCGCTGGCCAACTTTGTAATGTTCAGCAGCCCGGAAGCCATTATATTATTCGGCGGCCTCACCAAAGCCGGCGACCTGATAATGAAACCGGTACGTGAACATATGGAACTGAACCTGTTGCCCATTTTCCAGAATAAAGTGAAGCTGATATTTTCGGAACTGAAGGAAAGCGATGCCGCCATCCTGGGCGCCAGCGCACTGGCCTGGGAAATGAAAGACTGATATATTGAAAGACAGTTATACGTTATCAACTAAAAAACGTATCTTTCATTCCGTATCATCTTTGTATTATGCAAGATCGTAGAAACTTTTTAAAAGCAGCGGCCCTTAGCGCCGCTGCTTTCTCTTTAGATGGGGTTAATGCAGCACCCGCCAATGCTACCGCCAGGGCGGTAAAGGGAAAACCCATTGTAATCTCTACCTGGGACTTTGGCATTCCCTCTAACAAAGCTGCCTGGGAAATACTGAAAAAAGGCGGCCGCGCGCTGGATGCCGTGGAAACCGGCGTACAGGTGCCGGAAGGCGACCCGAAAATAACCACGGTGGGTTATGGCGGCTATCCCGACCGCGACGGCCATGTAACGCTGGACTCCTGCATTATGGACGAACACGGAAACTGCGGCGCCGTAGCAGCTATTGAGCATATTGTGCATCCTATTTCAGTGGCCCGCGCCGTAATGGAAAAAACACCGCATGTAATGCTGGTGGGCGAAGGCGCCCTGCAGTTTGCGCTGGCCAATGGCTTTAAAAAAGAGAACCTGTTAACACCCGAGTCTGAAAAGGCATGGAAGGAGTGGCTGAAAAAATCTGAATATAAACCGCAGATTAATATAGAGAACAAGAGCTATAACGGCAACGGCACTACGGCGTTTAATCCGCTGCAGCTGCCCGGTAATGTGTATAACCATGATACCATTGGCATGCTGGCTATGGATGCGCAGGGCAACCTGTCCGGCGCCTGCACTACCAGCGGTATGGCCTTTAAAATGAGAGGCCGTGTAGGCGACTCTCCCATTATTGGCGCCGGCCTGTATGTAGATAATGAAGTAGGCGGCGCTACCTCTACCGGTGTGGGCGAAGAAGTGATACGTATTGTTGGCAGTCACCTGGTAGTAGAGCTGATGCGGCAGGGCTACAGCCCCGAAGCCGCCTGTAAAGAAGCGGTAACCCGCATTGTAAAAAGAAGCCCGCAAAAGGCCAAAGAAATACAGGTAGGCTTCCTGGCCCTCAATACAAAAGGAGAATACGGCGCTTACTGCCTGCAGGAAGGCTTTACCTATGCCGTATGTACCAGTGATACCAGGAATGAGCTGTTGAAAGGGAAACACTACTTTTAATTAATAATTAAGAATGAAGAATTAATAATAAGCGAAGGAAGCGGGTGCTTGAAATGCGGGGCCTTTAATTATTCATTCTTAATTATAAATTATTATTTCTTAATTATTAATTATAAAAGTGAACATTACCTTAGAGATCTGCGCAGGTGCTGTGGGCTCCTGCATAGCAGCCCAGGAAGGGGGTGCCCAGCGCATAGAGCTGTGCGACAACCTGCTGGAAGGTGGTACTACGCCCAGCTATGCTACCATTGCGGTAGCGCGTGAAAAAGTGCAGATAGCGCTTTACCCTATTATACGCCCCCGTGGCGGCGATTTTTTATACGATGCGCTGGAATTTGAGGTAATGCAACGCGATATTGCCGCGTGCAGGCAGCTGGGCTGCGACGGGGTGGTGATTGGCATACTTACGCCCGCCGGCCGCGTGGATAAGGAAAGATGTAAAAAGCTGGTTGACCTGGCCTGGCCCATGGGCGTTACCTTTCACCGCGCTTTTGATATGACCGCCGATCCGCTGCAGGCACTGGAAGATATTATTGATATTGGCTGTGAACGCATACTTACCTCCGGGCAGCGCAATACGGCAGTGGAGGGCGCCCCCCTGCTGAAAACACTGGTGCAGGCGTCGCAGGGGCGTATAGCCATTATGGTTGGATCGGGGGTGCGGTCGCACAACATTGCTGCGCTGGTAAAAGAAACCGGTGCAACAGAATACCATACCACTGCCAAAGCATACGTGGAAAGCGGTATGCAGTACCGCAACCCCAATGTAAGCATGGGCGGTATTCCTGGCGTACCGGAATATGGCATTTCCCTTACGCAGGCAGCAGAAGTAGCACAGATTAAGGCAGCTGCAGAAAAGGCTTATACAGAAATGTTGTAATTTGAATGAATAATTAATAGTTAATAATAAATATTTAAGTAACAGAGATCGGGATTGGAAATGAAAGGGGTGATCAGATTGAAGTACGTAGTAAGGATTGAAAATGGAGGATTGGGATTGAAATTGGATTGAAAATTGAAGTGAAGTAAAGATTAGGGACCAGGATTGTGATCGGATTGGAAATGGAGATTTGAAAGTTTGATGCCGGGCGTAATACAAATGCCTTAAAATGTACACACTAATTACTGCTTCCGCTTCTTTCAATTATTAATTATTAATCATTAATTATTAATTCCCTTATCAGTTATACAACTATGAAAAATTACCTGATCTTCCTGGCATTTCTGTACTGCGGCTGGCCGTTGCTGCTGCCCGCGCAAAACCTGAAAGTGCTTACCTACAACATCCACCACGGCCAGAACATGCATGACACGGTAGACCTGCAGGGCATAGCCAATGTAATACTGGCCACCAATGCCGACCTGGTAGCCCTGCAGGAGGTAGACAGCGCTACCTCCCGCGCCCACGGCGCAGATCAGCTGAAAGAGCTGGCCGCTCTTACCGGTATGTACACTTATTTTGCCAAAGCCATGGATTTTGATGGCGGCGCTTATGGTACAGCCATTCTTTCCCGCCTGCCTATTACTGCCAAAGAACGTATAGCCCTGCCAGGTAGCAGGGACCGGGAGCCCCGCATAGCAGGCATTGTTACCCTGCAGCTGCCCGGCGGCGACAGCCTGCTGCAATTTGTATGCACTCACCTGGATGCCGGCAATGAGCCCGAAGACCGCATTAGCCAGGCCACTGCCCTGGCGCAGCATTTCAGCAACACTAAAATACCCGTAATACTGGCCGGCGACCTGAACGCCGCACCCACTGCAAAAGAAACCGGTATTCTGAAACAGCTGTTCGCCGATGCTACCCAGGGAGCAGGCCTTACCTACCCCTCAGATACGCCTACCGTAAAGCTGGATTATATACTGCTATATCCCAAACACCGGTTTAATGTAACCGCTGCCAGCGTAGTACAGGAAACCGTAGCATCCGACCACCGGCCGGTAGTAGCCGAGCTTGAAATAAAAGAATAACCGTTATAACGAAAGTTGTATCTTAGGAACCGTCTTTTATACCACCCATCAACTGGCTGACAACAATCACCATGAACAGAACAATGAACCGCATGCGGGCCCTGTTACCCTATGTAATAGTATTGGCCCTGGCAGGTACGACCGCCTGCAGGAGTAACCAACAGCAAGCGCCCAAAGGCAAGGTAAGCATCATACCCATGCCGGTAAGCGTACAGGAAACACCTGATTCTTTTCTGCTGGACAAACAAACCGTGCTGGTAGCCACCACCCCGGCCGATAAAGCGTCTGCAGCGCTGTTCAATACCTGGCTGAAAGAGCTGACCGGCTATGAGCTGAACATTGCAGAACAGGGCGATAAAAACGCCATTGTGCTGCATACCGCCACAGACAGCAGCGCACATGCAGAAGGCTACAGCCTGAAAGTAGCCAAAGACCGCGTTGACATTAACGGCAACGACGGCGCCGGCACCTTTTACGGCATACAAACGCTTATACAGCTGCTGCCGGTTGAAAAAGGCAATACCTTATGGATCCCGGGCACAAACATCACCGACTACCCCCGCTTCAGCTACCGCGGGCTGCACCTGGATGTAGGCCGGCACTTCTTCCCACCGGATTTTGTTAAGAAATATATTGATCTCCTGGCCATGCATAAGTTCAACTCTTTTCACTGGCATCTTACCGAAGACCAGGGCTGGCGCATTGAGATCAAAAAATATCCCCGCCTGCAGGAAGTGGCCTCCAAACGCAAAGAGTCCATGGTAGGGCATTACAACGATCAGAAATTTGACGGCAAGCCTTACGGCGGCTACTACACCCAGGATGAAGTGAAAGACATAGTAGCCTATGCGGCCGCACGCCATGTAACTATAATACCTGAAATAGAAATGCCGGGCCACTCCCTGGCTGCGCTAACGGCCTACCCTTACCTGGGCTGTACCGGCGGGCCTTATGAAGTAGGCACCAAATGGGGCGTATATGAAGATATTTACTGCGCCGGCAACGACAGCACCTTCCTGTTCCTGCAGGATGTGCTGGATGAAGTAATGGCGCTGTTCCCAAGCAAATACATCCACATTGGCGGCGACGAAGCACCCAAAACCCGGTGGGAGCATTGCCCCAAATGCCAGCGCCGCATGAAGGCAGAAGGACTGAAGGATGCCCATGCCCTGCAGAGCTACTTTATACAGCGCATGGAAAAATACCTGAACAGCAAAGGACGCCGCATTATCGGGTGGGACGAAATACTGGAAGGCGGCCTGGCCCCGGATGCCACCGTGATGAGCTGGCGCGGGGAAGAAGGCGGCATTGCAGCAGCCAAACAGCATCATGATGTTATTATGACGCCGGGCAAATACTGCTATTTTGACCGCTATCAATCTAAGGGAAAAAATGAGCCAGTGGCCATTGGCGGCTATCTGCCGGTAAGCATGGTATACAGCTACGAGCCTGTTCCCGCAGGCCTGGATGCCGGTGAAGCCAAATACATTAAAGGTGCACAAGCCAATGTATGGACGGAATATATCCTGAACCCCGAACACGTAGAGTACATGGTATATCCCCGCGCTACCGCCATGGCAGAGGTATTATGGAGCCCCAAAGAGAAACGCAACTACGATGATTTTGTGGAAAGGCTGAAGCAGCACCTGCGCCGCCTGGACATAAAGAAGGTGAACTACGCCAAACACGTATTTGAAATACGCGGACTGGTAGACAGCACTGCCACCGGCGTAGCCGTAAGGCTGGACAGCAAGCTGGATGGCGGCAAAATATTTTACACCACCGACAGCAGCGCCCCTACCCCGCAGGCTACGCCCTACACCGGCCCTGTAATAATCAGCAAGGCAGCAACCATCCGCGCGCTGGTGTTTAAGGACGGCAAACCTTACGGCAATGAATATACGCAGCCTTTTATATTCCATAAGGCGCTGGCCAAAAAGGTAACACTGGCACAGCCGCCCAACCCCAATTATAACCCCGGCAGCCCGTTTGGACTGGTAAATGGCATTGAGGGAGTAAAGGAGTATAATGATAACCAGTGGTTTGGCTACAGCGGTAATAATATGGAGGCCACGGTGGACCTGGACAGCGTGCAGGACATTCATTCCGTTGGCACCAACATCCTCAACTCCAAGGGCCCCGGCATTTACCCGCCTAAACAGCTTACCTTCCTGGTATCGGACGATGGGCGGCATTTTAAGGAAGTGTACAAACAAACCGCTTTTAACACCGTGGGTATTAATCATGTAAGGGCGCTGCTAAAAGATGTAAGGGGCCGTTATGTAAAGCTGGTAGCCCGGAATACAGGCACCATACCGGCTGGCGCAGAAGGCGCAGGCAGCAAAGCCTGGCTGTTTGTAGATGAAATAATAATAAATTAATGTGCGGGTGTGGAGGTGCCTTAATGTGCAAATATGCGAATGTGCAATGTGCAGATGCTAAACAACCGCTAAAAAGTTAGCATATTAGTACAATTTTGACTAATTTTCCGGCTCGTTTTTTCAACGCCTCTAATCCAAAACATCACTTACCATGACGCTTAATCACCAGGAGATCGAACTGATTGACAGTTTTGAACAGATAGCCGTGGATATTTATCCCACAGCTAAAGAAGGCTCCCATGCAGTAGCACAGGAAATTGCAGCACTTATTAAAGCCAAACAGGCAGCCAAAGAAACATGTGTACTGGGCCTGGCTACCGGCTCTACGCCCAAGTACCTGTATGCAGAGCTGGTACGCCTGCACAAAGAGGAAGGCCTGAGCTTTAAAAACGTAGTAACCTTTAACCTGGACGAGTACTATCCCATTGAGCCGGATGCGCTGCAGAGCTATAACCGGTTCATGAAAGAGCAGCTGTTTAACCACATTGATATACCGGAAGGCAATTATTTTGTACCGGACGGCACGCTGCCCAAGGAAAAAATGAAAGCCTACTGTGAAGAATATGAACGCAAAATAGAGTCTGCCGGCGGTATA
The DNA here is from genome assembly GCF_035761305.1 of Chitinophaga sp. Lineage (GTDB taxonomy): Bacteria > Bacteroidota > Bacteroidia > Chitinophagales > Chitinophagaceae > Chitinophaga. Next base: position 34,701 of record NZ_DASTRI010000262.1, read on the forward strand.
GACCTGCAGATACTGGGCATTGGCAACAACGGCCATATAGGTTTTAACGAACCCGGCGCCGCAGTTAGCTCCCATACCCGCCTGGTAACGCTTGACAACAGCACCCGCCTGGCTAACGGCTTTGAGTTCCCGAACATGAGCCAGGTGCCGCGCCTGGCCATTACCATGGGCATAGGCACTATCATGAAGGCCAAACGCGTATTGCTGATGGCCTGGGGCTCCCACAAAGCCAGGATCGTGCGCCGCGCGGTGGAAGGGCATTACTCCGACCAGGTGCCAGCCTCCCTGCTGCAACAGCATCCCAACACCAAATTTGTGATAGATGAGCAGGCAGCCCAGGAACTGACCCGCTTTAAAGAGCCCTGGCTTACCGGCGATTGTGAATGGACACCCGGTTTGCGCCGCAAAGCAGTAACCGGCCTGGCCATGAAGCTGAATAAGCCGATATTGATGCTCACCGATAAAGATTACAACGAGAACGGCCTGAACGACCTGATTGTGCAATACGGCTCGGCCTATGAGCTGAACATCGAAGAATTCAACGGCATCCGCGATACCATCACCGGCTGGCCCGGCGGCAAACCCGGCGCACAAATGCCCAATCATCCCGAACGTTCCGAACCGCTGAAGAAGCGTGTGCTCATCTTCTCTCCCCACCCGGACGATGACATTATTTCCATGGGCGGCACTTTCATTCGCCTGCATGAGCAGGGGCATGATGTGCATGTAGCCTACCAAACCTCCGGCAACATTGCCGTGACCGACGAATTTGTGCTGCGCTTTATTGACTTTGCCGTTGGTTTTGAAGGCATGTTTGATATTGACAGAAGCAAAAGCTCGCAGATACTGGATGAGGCCAAAGCCTTCCTGAAGATCAAAAAACCCAGCCAGAAAGATACGCCGGAGATCCGCGCCATTAAAGGGCTCATACGCCGCTGTGAAGCAAAAGCCACCTGCCGCTATGTAGGCATTAAGGAAGAGAATGTACACTTCCAGAACCTGCCGTTCTATGAAACCGGTTTGGTGGAAAAGAAGCCAATGGGCGAAGAGGACATACAACTCACCGTTGACCTGATACGCCAGATAAAACCGCACCAGATTTACTGCGCCGGCGACCTGGCCGATCCGCATGGCACCCACAAGGTATGCCTTGACATTGTGTTTGAAGCGCTGAACCGCCTGAAACACGAAGAATTTATGAAAGATTGCTGGGTATGGCTGTACAAGGGCGCATGGCAGGAATGGGAGATCCATGAAATTGAAATGGCGGTGCCCATGAGCCCCGACCAGGTAGTGCAGAAACGCCTGGGCATATTCATTCACCAGAGCCAGAAAGACGTAGTGCCCTTCCAGGGTACTGACCTGCGCGAGTTCTGGCAAAGGGCAGAAGACCGCAACGCCGCCACCGCAGAGCTGTATGACAAGCTTGGATTACAGAAGTATGCGGCCATGGAAGCGTTTGTACGGTATCATTTTATGTAAGCATTAAATAACTGTAAAAACAAATAACACCTTCGTAAATACGGAGGTGTTATTTGTTTTTAAGCCCCGAATGTTCATAGTAAAAATGCTTTGCTCCACTCCAGCTCTATGGAGGAAACGTATGACAGCAGCACAAAGGCAATACCCAGCAGTCCTTCCATAAACTCATGCTCCCGGCCATTATAGGCGCCATTGTTCAGCTCATCGTCCAGTAAAATAACAGATCGCTCTATCCAGTGCTCATACGCCTCGCGGTAAACTTCAGCACCGCTTTCCAGGTACAGTGTTTTGCAAAACTGGGCCAGTCCTGCGGTGCCATGGCAAAAATGTGCTTCTGTAACCATGGTGGATTGCCTGTCGCGCCGCATCATGCTCTGTGTGCCAATCAGGTCGGCCAGGCAACGCAGGTTATCATCGTCCAGCAAACGGCCGGCACGGTAAAACAGCAATACCTGGTTCAGATCTCCATAACACCAGCCCATACGGTTTGGAGCAGATATTTCCCGTGCATCCTGCGTGAGCACAAAAGGAAAAAAAGTGTATTCATTGCGTGAGAAATCAACATCCATTTTATGCTTGAGCACAAAGCGAACGCCGGCGCGCACTGTTTCCAGTATCAGCGCTTTATGGGAAGATTTTTCATAGGCATTGATGAGCACCAGCAGCACCCCGCATAAACCGTGGGAAAGACTGAGGTTAATAGTCCGTTTTTTACCGGATTTCATCAGGGAGTTACGGAACCAGCAGCCGGCTTCTTCCTGCACGGCACGCGCGCATATTTTCACTACCAGCTCATCCAGGTAACCGCTGATAAGAGGTGTGGCGTTTTCACGGCTGGCAAAATAGTGTGTTACACCCAGCGCGCCATGCAGGTAATCGATATTGTCTTCTGCGATCAGGGCAGCAGCCGTATTGAACAGGTATTTGTCCAGCTCTTCAAATTCATTGTCTACCTCAAATTTCAGGAAGCTCTCCCGCTGCATAAAATCTACGGTATAGGCAAAGCCTGCACCGCCGGTACTAAGCGCAGCACCTGCCAGGCCGGGCACTGCTGAAGATATGTTAGCCAGCACCTGCTCCAGCATTTCTTCTGTTCTGTGTTTTATTTCAGGCTGTTCTGTTACCTTGTACAGGTGATAGTAGTAAAAAATGAGGCCCAGCTTACCCCGGAGAAAGGTGTCGTTACTGCTGGCCCGGGCTTCCAGGAGGGCATTGAGTTTATCCAGTTGTCTGTGAACTATTTGTTGCATTTCATCCCATATAATTATTGAAACAAATTTAGCCCCACAGGCCGCGCCGCCATAATCTGCTACACCAAAAGGTATTTTCGAGGTATCAAAACAACTTTAATTCCGGTAATCTCCCGCTACCCCATGAGCTTATGTTTCATAATTTCATGGAAAGCGCTTCTGTAGGTTTCGCCCAGCAGTATTTCAACGCGCTGGTTCTTCAGCCTTATAATGTTGCCCTCTACCGCTACTATTTTGCTCACCGCTACAATGTAGGACTTATGCACCCGCAGGAAGTGTTTTTTGGGCAGGCGCTCCTCCAGGTCTTTCATATTCAGCAGCACCATGGTTTTAGTGCCGCCATGGCTGATAGCTACATAGTTTTTCATGCCTTCTATATAGTCAATATCCCGGAGGTTGATCTTGAGCATTTTGCCCTTCAGCTCCGTTTTTACGAATATATAATCATCCTCAATGCTTTCTGCCTGCTGGGCAAAGGACACGGTGGAGGTAATGGTGTTTATAACGCGCTGCACGGCTTTTAAAAACCGGGGCAGGGAAATGGGCTTCAGCAGGTAATCCACTACTTCCAGGTCAAAGCCCTCTGCTGCAAACTCGCTGTAAGCAGTGGTGAGTATCACCTTGGCTTTACCCTGTATGGCCTTGGCAAAATCCAGCCCGGATATTTCGGGCATCTGTACGTCCAGGAACACCAGGTCTATCTTCTCCATGTTCACTATCTGTAATGCCTCAATAGGGTTAGTGGTGGCTTTTACCAGTTTCAGAAAAGGCGTTTGTTTAATGTAATGCAGTATTACATCAATTGCATGTTGCTCATCATCTACTACTAAACAGTTGATCATAATTTAGGGTTTTCCTTGTTAAATGAACTTTCCACTTTTACTAATGAACAGCTGCGGCGGCTAACGTTGTAACTAGCTGGTTACCTTTTACAGCAGCCAGGTCTATGGTTAACACTACGGTATAAAATTCCGGCTCGTCGGTTATATCCAGGGAAAAATGTGTGGTGTAGGAAGCAGCCAGTCTTTTCCGGATGTTATCCATACCTATTCCGTGCGATAGTTCCTTGGGACCTTTCTTCTTTTTATTATGAATGCTGAAATAAATGTATTGCTTTTCCATGTCCGCCAGCAGCTTTATTACCAGCGGGTTTTCCTTATTCACAAGGTCGCCGTGCTTAAAGGCATTTTCCACCAGCGTAATCAGCACCAGCGGTACAATGCGCAGGTGGCCGGAATCACCTGTAACGGTAAAATCTATCTGCAGCCGGTTGCTGAACCGCAGCTGGTTTATGTTCATTACATTTTGCAGGTGCTCCACCTCTTTGCTCAGTAATACCGTACCCTGCTCATCTTCCCCGCTGCTAAGGGAGTAACGCATGATCTCGCATAAGGTAAGAATGCCTTCTGACAGTTCTTTGGAATAACCCAATGATTTGGCATAAAAAAAGTTGAGGGTGTTGTGCAAAAAATGCGGGTTGATCTGCGCACGCAAAAAAGCATATTCTGCTTCCAGCTTACCCTGGTCGGCCTGCAGCTTTTCACGCTCAATAACTCGCAGCTCTTTTTCACGCTGAATGGTGCGGCGGGCAAAATAATAACCGATAGAGAAATAAGAGTAAATAAAAAACAGCCACATGCCCGACAGCAGGAAGTTGCCCAGCTTAAACGGCACATGAGGCTCGCTGGGATCGCGTACGAGCGGGCCTATTATATAATATACAAAGTAGGAAAAGAACACGTACGAGATGAAAAACAATACCTCCGAGAGGATGAACAGCCCTTTGTTTTTACGGGAAAAGAAGCGGAACAGGATAAAGGTGCTGCCATAAAACACGTATATGCTGGGCAAATAGGTTACAATGAGGTCGGGCAGGTTGAACGCCGCCATTCTTCCCAACGCCAGCTGGTTAATAGCGGCAAAAAGTATATATATCAGCCAGGCCAATATATGGTAGAATATAAACTTCTTATTTTTCAAAACGTTCAGATAGGGCATGTTCATGGCTACGGCTTGAAGGATTTCACAAACGCAATCCAATCTACAATATTATCTCCAATTCTCACATCCGGCTGTATTCCAATGTTATCCAACGGCTCCCCGGGGAGCAGGTTAGAGCGGGAGGTGGGATAGCGGAAAGCGTAAAAGCTGCATGACAGGGTGGTGAGCACGGCATTGGAATAGTCAATAGCACCCATGCTATGCTGCCCGAAAATAGTAACCTTGCTGCTTTGCCGGGCTTTCAGCAAAAAATACTCTGTGCTGCTGGCGCATTGCCCGTTTATTATTACAGATACTTTTTGGGGATAAGGCAGCACCTGGTTAAACCGCAGCGTATCATCCGGCCAAAGCTCGCAGAACTTTCCGCGGCTGGCCTGCAGCTTGGCCACATCGCTCCTCACCACATTCTTCATACTGTCCGACAGCTCAGGGTTATCCAGCACCCGTATATAGCTCTGGATATTATCATCAGTGGCCAGTACAGCAGCGCCTTTTGTAATGAATGGTTTTGTGTAGATCAATGGCAGCAGCTTTTCAAATCCCAGCGTTACGCCGCCGCTGTTATTGCGCAGGTCAATGATCAGGTGCCTGCTTCCGGCAATAGCCGGTTCGTTTGTAACCAGGCTGTCTATGGCTTCGGTGTAGGTCATGCGAAAGCTGGGTATTACCAGCAGGGCCGTTTCCTTATCCAGTTTTTTGAAGGAAGGCAGCAACGGGTCTTTGGCCGCTGCCTTTTTAGCCGGCGGCGGCCCGGGATATACGCGGTACCAGTTGCCGAAATTGCTTATCCGGAGCGTGTGCCCAGCCACTTCCATATCCGGTGTGGACGGAAAATGTTCCCTGTCCAGGAAAGTAAGCATTTTATAATGGGTTCCTTTTTTTGCTGCCTTGAGCTTAACCTGCCCCGGCATCCAGAAAAGACTATCTGCTTGGAGGATAAAACCAATAAATATCTTTCCCTCTTTTTTTATGCCAATGCGGTAAAATTTCGACTCGTCTTCCCATATACCCTCCAGGCTGTCAAGACGGCTGCTGTTATTTTTTAAGTACGCAATAAGGCTTGCTTCAGATACCGGCATGTGCGCTCCCTTGCTGAACAGCTCCCGGATAGTTGTATGGTTGGCAGCGTCAGGGTTAATGCCTACACCCATGTGATGGTCTTTAAAGAATGCCAGCCAGCTACGCATGATGGGTATACACCCGTGCATATCTGCCGCAGCGGAAGCTTTCACGGCGCTGTCTGTAATACGCTCATATTCCCTGCGGTTGGCCGCGGTTACTTTGTCCGCAAAGCCCGGGTAATTGGTTTCCACCTTTTGCATCAGCTCTTTAAAGCTGTTGCTGCAATTACATTGCTGGCACATGCCTTTTACATTTAAAAATAAAACTAATAAAGCTGCCCAAGTTAATTTCATACATTTCGCCGTTTTGTAAACAACAAATTGATTACCCGTGCATGCCGCGCTGCTCCCGGTTGCGGGGATTAGCGTTCAGCATAAACAGGTAATCAATATAACATCTTTCCTGTGGTACAGGATTCCCTTTTTATTACAACGTACCCTTTATATTAGTGGTGGGAGTAGTGGGTGTTGTAGTGGTATCGCAGCCCTGGTAGGTAGAGTCACCGTCACTTTCTATCTGGTTACCGCCCCAGATCCTGCTTAGTTTTTCTGCATCAAGCATAACAATAGTGGTTTTGTTCAGTTTAAGCTTTTTGTCATCGTTTATTACAGTCTTTTTCATCATTGGGTGTTTTTGGGTTTTGATAAAGGTTTCCATTGTAGTGTCTAATGGTTTAACAGGTTAAAACTAAACAGATAAAACAGCTGCAGGAAAAGCTTTACATGAAGCGGGAGATTGTAGGTACGAAACCGGGGCAATTATTTCCCCAGCTCCAGCTGGTTCTTCACGAGGTTATAATAACAGCCTCTTTCGCTTATCAGCTGCTGGTGGTTGCCGGTTTCCACGATCCGTCCTCTTTCCATGACAATAATCTTATCTGCATGTTTTACTGTACTAAGACGGTGTGCTATTACCACTACCGTACGGCCTTCAAAAAAGTTATTCAGGTTTTCAATGATCACCCTTTCATTGCGGGCATCCAGCGCGCTGGTAGCTTCATCAAAGAACAGTACCTCCGGGTTCTTGTACACTGCCCTGGCAATAAGCAGCCGCTGTTTCTGGCCGGTGCTGAGGCCTGCGCCGCTTTGACCAATACGGGTCTGGTACCCTAACGGCAACGATGCTATGAAACCGTGTATATTGGCTATATGCGCGGCATAGGCCAGCCTTTCCCGGTTAATTTCCGTTGCGCCAACGGCAATATTATGTTCAATGGAGTCATTAAACAGGTAACCCTCCTGCATAACCACGCCGCATTTTTCCCGCCAGCGGCTGTGAGGAATAGCTGTTAAGGGTTGGCCGGCAATAGCAATATTGCCGCTTTCCGGTTCATAAAAGCGCAGCAGCAGCTTGAGCAAGGTAGTTTTACCGCTGCCGCTGTCGCCAACAATGGCAGTAATTTTATGCCGGGGTATGAGCAGGTTAATATCCTGCAGCACCATAGGTGCACGGGTGCATTTCTCATAACGGAAACACAGCTGCTGTATGTGAATGTCGCCTGCCGGCACAACTGCATTATTTTCCGGCTGGAATGCCTCTTCATCCGGCCGCTGATGTATTTCGTTAATACGGTTAAGGCTCAGGCGCGCATCCTGCCAGGACTTGAAAAAGTCGGACAGCTGCAGTACGGGGATGTTCAGCTGACCGGTAATATAGGAAACAGACAGCATTACACCCAGGCTCATGTGCCCCTGCAGCACCAGCCGGGCAGCCAGGAACGAAATAAGAATGTTCTTAAGCTCATTGATCATGGCGGCGCCGCCGCTTTGCAGCTGCCCTATTTTAAGGCTGGTAAGGTTGGTGGCAAATAGCTTCAGCTGGTGCTGCTCCCACTGCCCCCTTTTTTTACTTTCCGCATTATGCAGCTTTATTTCCTGCATGCCATAAATAAGCTCCAGGTGCTGCTCATTGTTTTTGGTAAGCTGGTTAAAACGCTTGTAATCCAGCGTGGCGCGCCTCTTCATGAAAAAGGAAATCCAGCTGAAATACAATATGCTGAATACTGCAAATACAACAAAAATGAGCGGGTTGTAAATAATGAGCACAATACCAAACACCAGCAGGTTAAACACTGCAAACAGCATGTTCAGCACACCGGAGGTCATAAACCCTTCTACCCGCTGGTGATCATTAATACGCTGCAGTATATCGCCTGCCATCTTAACATCAAAATAGCCCAATGGCAGCTTCATCAGCTTCTTAAAAAAATCGGACAGCAGCTGCAGGTTAATACGATTGCCCAGGTGCAGCAACATATAGCCCTGTATAATGCCGGCTATTGTTTTGCCCGCAAACAGCAGCAGCTGCGCCAGCAACATTATGTAAATAAAAGGCAGGTTTTTTTTGCGGATGCCCGTATCTACAATGCCTTGTGTCAGAAAAGGAAAAGCCATTTGCAGCAGGCTGCCCGCCAGCAGTACCAACAGCAGCCAGCCTATAAAGCCCCGGTACTGCCGCAGGTATTTGTATATAAAACGCAGGCTGCCTGTATTTTCCGGTGCGGCGGCAGTGTTTGCTTCCAAAGCCGCAGATGGCTGCAGGCTTAGGATGATGCCCGAAGTATCTGTTGTGGCCCACCCTTTCATAAACTCCTCCTGCGTGTAAATAATACGGCCGTGCGCAGGATCAGATGCATATACCTTTTTACCTTTTATACGGTACACCACAATAAAATGGCGCTGGTTCCAGTAAGCAATGCAGGGAAAAGGCTGGTCTGCTGCAAGATCGTGATAGGTGAGGCGCATGCCGGCTGTGCGAAATCCCAGCTCTTCAGCGGCTTCACTCAGGCTTAACAGGCTTGATCCTGCACGGGAAGTGTGGCACAGCTCCCGCAGGTATTCGAGTGAAAATAACCTGCCGTAATATTTGCCGATAATGCGCAGGCAGGCAGGGCCGCAATCCATCTCGTCGTGCTGCCTATAGTGAGGGAACTGTTTTAGCATGTAACATGGCTTTATTGCGGGCGGTTATTGAGTGGTAATACCTTACCAGGAAATCATACATCACCATTTCCTGCTTGCGGGCCTTGGCCAGGGCAATGCGGTTAATCATCATATGCATAAAGCTGCTTAACAGGCCAGACAGGGGCACCTGCAGCTTACCGGCCTGCCGGAGGCCTGTTAGCTGGCAAAATACCGGCGACAGCAGCGCTGATCTTTCATGTAAAATAGTGATCAAAGGCCTCCACTCCTGCCGCAACTTTTCTGCATCCATCATTTGAGCTATTGCACGCTGGCAATGGCGGTATTTGTTGTCCAGCTGCAGCTTCAGGGCTTTGTCCATATTAAATTCCGCTGCAAATGCAGCTTTCAGCGGGGTAAGCAACTCCAGCTTTTCAACCGTGGTGAGGCAGCAGCTGTTCAGTAGCTCATCTACCGCACGTAAGGCCCATAGCCAGCGGATGTTTTCCCGTTCATCTCCAATAGTGCTATCCAGCATCGACAGGCAGGCTACACTATCATGGTAAAAGAATGTTTCGGCCAGCTCTATGGTGTTGGCGCCGTAACGTTCTGCTTCACGGTTGTAAGTGTCCAGCTGAAAGCTGTGTATATAGCCGGCGCTTACAAAAGGCTGCAGGTGTGCCTGTACCTGCTGCATTACAGCACCTACATGTGCTACATCCGTTACATGAAAACGCAGGCGTATGTGAAAGTTGGGATCGTTATAGCGAATAAAGAACCATTTGTCTGTAAAACCTTTTTCTTCCAGCAGCGCTGTAACAGGCTTAACGGCATTAACCAGTATTTTATCGGCAGACCTTGCGCCGCAGTACAGCTTATAGTACAGCCATTCGCTGCCTGGTATGAACTGCCGTTGCAGGCAGGCGCTGAAAATACCGGCAGGCTGCATATCGGCGGGGTATGCCGGTGCTTTGCGGTTTAACACCGCCACCAGCTGGTTGGCATATGCATTTCCGTTAGCATCTGTTATACATTGCTGCTGCTGTACAAATTCCCGTAATGTAAATGCCGGCTTGCGTCTGATTGCCTCCATAAATGTGGCTACCATGTCAGCGTCTTCAAAATTAATAAGCAGCTCATTATCGCCGTCGGCCAGCACCACTAGCTGCGGCAGCTTCCATTTTTCACGGAAGGCCTGCATGGCAGCGCTGCCGGGAGCCGGTATATCCTGCCGGCCCAGGTTCCAGGTAGCCAGGTGCAGAATGGTATTCCTGTATTGTACCCGGGGTAAAAAACGATATTTATTTTCCAGCCCGCCCCATTGAAAGGTAAGTCCCGGCCTTTTATCCTGCAGCTGTAATTCGCAAAGAAAACGGTACACCGGTAATGCATTGCTGAAATAATTATGCGCAGTGCTTAAACGGGGTATTACCTGCTTGCCCAACCGGCGGGAGTACAGCATTACCTTATTGCGCTTTACTGTTACATACAGGTCCTGCACATCAATCTGCTGTTCCCTGTCGAGCGATGATTTGGCCAGGTACGGAATTTCATATGCCCTGAAAGCAGGGTGCAGCAGCACATTACCTGTACGGCTCTCGGGCAGGTGTATCACTTCGGCATACACAACACCGGGATCCCGCTCCTGCTCCTGCCGGGTAATATCATTTACCATATTGTGTATGGCTGCATCGGCATGGGCAAAACGGCCCAGCAGGTTAGCAGCGCTGGAGCCGCCCACGCTCTCCACGTATAGCGTGTCGGCAGCAGCCAGGCGAAACATTACTGCAAAAGATGCAGGCAAATCCTGCCAGCCCGGGGTAAGGCCTTCCAGGTCTTCCTCTTTCACATTAATCGTATAGGCTCCGCCGGCATAAGCATCCAGCAGCCATTGCTGCAATAACGCTTCCTGCCGGCCCCAGTTGTACTGCAGGGTGCTTTCACCCGTTCTTACCACCACATCATCTACCAAGGGGGTAATGTTGCTGCTGCTGCCGCTGATGTCGCCAATGCCGGTTTCCGCATCAAGCACCTCCAGCAGGGGCATTTCTTTTTCTTCATAACGTGCAAGGAAACGTTGCTTAAAGGTTTCCAGGTAAGTGTTGCTGCGGGGCGTGTACAGCCTGTTCATTACTTCCAGCGCCTCCTGCAGCTGCTGTTGTATACCGGCGTGTATGCCGGCGCCGGTTACCTGCTGCACCATATCGGCCTGGAACAGCTTACTTTCCTCATAAGGCACGCCCAGCTTATCCAGCTGCTGTATGATAGCGCGATATTGCCCGATATTATTATTGTTACAGGCATCCAGCTGCTGCAGCCCGGCATTTACCTTATGCAGCATATCTAATATATGCTTTACCGTTACATCATCCGACAGTTTTTCCAGTACGGTAATGAGCTGTTGTAAAAATTCAGGGCCGGTAATAGCGGGTTCTATTTCGCTTACCAATACCTGCGCGGCTATCAGCTCTTCTATAAATGCGTGCGCATCGGCACCAGCAATATCGTCATCCTGCAGCCATCGGGCTAACTGTTGAATGGTAGCGCCGTTATATGCAGCATTTATCAACCGTTGTACATACCCGCTGTCCGTTACTGCGCTGATGCGGTGTATGCGCTTACCTTCCAGGTATTGATATTCCACATACCGCAGCTCATCGCCAATTGTATATGCGCTGCTGTTGGGAAAATACAGCAGCCGGCTGCGAATGCCCGGTAATTGTGCCAGTTCAGCTGCAAGCGCACATAAATAGTGCATATCTAACCGCGTATGGCGTTGCCGGCCCTGTATTTGCACAGCTGTTTGCTGTTTACTCCAGTGCACTACCGCGCAGCCGGAAAACAGGCCAAAAGGCGTGCAGCGGCTGCTCATACGGGTGTAGTACTTATTTAATGCGCGGGTAATTTTCTCAATTTCCTTTTTATTGGTTAAATGGCCATCCCGCCACTTAATGCAGGCATTGTATAACACCGGTGAGGCCAGGTAAATGGCTTCCAGGAAGGCAGTATCCTGCAACAGGGGGAGCAGGTCCGGCACAGCCGTTGACAGGGAATACGCGGGAGTTCTGAGCACCAGGCGCTCATCAAAGACATACAGATTTTTCATAAGCGCATTTGCGTTTACGGGTTATTAAACTTATAAGACAAAAGGAATAAACAGTTAGCGGGGATTACCAGATCTCCTAAAAGGGGCACAGGATGAAAGGCCGCTCTATATACTGGCAGGTTTGTGTGCGATAGTCATATATTGCAGTATTAATGGTTAAACGAAAAAATGTGCAGTTGGTCAGTTCCCTTCCATCCTTCTTTGTTCCTTTTCTATACCGGTTCTCCGGTTGCTGGCGGCTTTCACATGCTGGTTGCCGAATTTATACGAGAATACCAGCCGCATAAAGCGTGACTCTATTTTATTGTTATATGAAGACATGACGCCAAAAGAGGCCACATCATATTTGGTTGTAAGCGAATTAAAAATATCGGTTACATTAAACGTAAGCTTACCCGTATTATGCAGTATGCTTTTGGATATACCGGCATCCACAAAATAGCGCGACTTCATTTTATAAACCCCGAAGGCCATGGGTGAATTATAAGTGGCCGACACTTCTGCTGTTAGCCCTTTAGCCAGGATAAAGGTATTGCTGGTGTTTACATACACGCCTATTCCCGAGTTGGTAAGCTGCGCTCCGCGCTTTTCATTGTACTTGGCATAAGTGGCCATTACTGTATTGGTGCTTACCCAATGGTTATGCAGCAGGTTTTTTGAGTGCGTAACGCTGGCATTCATTGCGTAGGCAGATCGCAGGTTTACATAGGTGCTGATAACCACATCGCCGGTATCTTGCCGGTAAATATCCGTAAGCACCTGGCTGTAATGCTGGTAGCTCAGGGTGGAAAACAGTTCGTTGTTGTATGTATAGGACAGCTCCACACTATTGCCTATAGAAGGACGGATGTTCGGATTGCCCTGGTAATAAAAATACTGGCTCACATAAGTTACAAACGGGTTTACAATATTAAAGCTGAACCGCTCTATACTTTTCCGGTAAGTTATGCCATACCGGTGCTTATCAGAATGGTTATATGTTACGCCAACAGACGGGAACAGGTTAAACTGGTTGCGGGTATTTGTCTGATCCAGCGTAAGCGATACTCCTTCCATATGTGTTTCCTCTCCACGCAGGCCGGCCTGCAGGTCAAACTTTTTAATGCTCCGGTCATAGCTGACATAAGCGGCATAGATATTTTCCCGGTAAATGAAATGATTGGTTTTGCCGGCGTCTGTTACCCAAGCGCCGCCTGTTTGCTGCTCCCATCGTATGTCATTATCTGTAGTAGTAAAGGTGCTTTTTAAACCTGCTTCCAGCTTACCTTTCCATAGCGGCTGCGTATAGTCCGCCGCTATGGAGGTAATGGTGTTATTGGCCGGCGAGTTATCGCGCAGCAGGTAAGGCGTTTCCAGCGTCATCCCTTTTGGATCGTAAAAGTTGGTTATATAATTATCGCTCCAGGTTTTGTCATAATTAAAATAGTCGGCATTCACAACCAGCTGCCGGCCGCTGGTATCAAAATCCGTTTTATAGTATGCATTTACAAACGGGTTAAATATCTGCAGATCGCCGGTGGTGCCTACTGTGGAAAAAGAGTCGGATGCTTCGCCCATGTAATCCCTTACAGAGGTAGTGAATACCTTACGGTACCGGTAGTTCAGCAGCCCTTTAAGCATAATGCCTGCGGTGCTGCGGGCGTTAATCGTATAGTCTGCGCCGGCTTTAAAGGAATGGTTGTTACGCTCCCTTGTTTCCCAGGTATCTTCTGCAATATTTGTATGCGCATCCAGCACGCGGGAAGAGTACAGCTGGTAATATTGTTTGTTATACTGGTAGTCATAGCTGCCGTATATATTCAGCCTTGCATTGCGGTAGTTTAACCCCAGGCCGGCCACATAGCGTGTGTACTGCCCTGCACCAGGACCTGCAGTAAAGGTACCGTTGGTGCCAAAGTTCCGGTTCCTGACCGTAATAATGTTGATGATGGCCATGCCCTTTGCATCATAACGCGCAGGCGGATTGCCGATAAGCTCTACACGGTCAATGCTGCCGGCAGGCATCGCGGCCAGCCACTCTTTCAGCTCGTCGCCGGAAAGACGGCTGTCCTTTCCATCAACCAGTATGGTCACCTTTTTACCGCGCAGCTCATAGTTACCGCTGCCCTGGTCCACCACACCGGGGGCATGTGACAGCACCTGTAATGCATCGCTGCCTGCGGCTACGGGGCTTTCCGCAACGTTCATAATAATTTTGTCGGCGCGCATTACTATAAATGGTTTGTTGCCTTTTACCGTTACCTCCTGCAGGTCCCGTTTGCGCAAGCTATCTGTTGACTGGGCCTTTGCGCTGTGCCAGCACAGGCACACTGCTGCCAGGTACATCATCATTGCGCTTTGGGTTATACTAAATTTCATGCAGTACGGGTTCTCCGGAATTTTCTTAAATATATTGACACAAACCTAGGCTTGCGCATTTGCTGTTAAAAAAATGATACACCAACACCAGCTTTCGGGGTACCAACCCCGTTGTTCCGGAGTGATACAAAAGTGTGGCATCAAAATAAAAATATGATAATTATCCTATTAAACGCTTCATAATCTTTATATTTATAAACAGTACAAAAGCGAACAACCCTGAACAGTGCATCCCGGATGCAGTAACGCTTTTATGGATAGATGGGCCATTAAGGTACATCCCCGCGTATTGCAGACCATTATCAATGAATTCTCCTACATATCAATGGCCGCAGCGGCTATGTTCTGGTTACCCCGGTAAAATGGCCGTGTGCAAAGCATTTGCCGTGCCATAGCAGGCAGCCGCCCGTAGCGGGAGTATCTGCGATGTGATCCCTGGATTGCCTATAGCTGCATGACAAAACGAGGTAGTGGAAGATATTCACCGTGTTTTTACGGGTAACAAGAGCGATAAAATCTTAGGTTATTTACAACGTTTTCCTGCAGGCGCCCGCCTCATTTTTACGTATGCCGCAAAAAATCCGGGCATGTTTATTGAAGCTATGCCTGTGACGCGGCTGTTGCGGCATAACAAAAATGTCAGTCGCCACCGCCTGGATATTGCCCGTCTGCAAACCCTCTTACAGGATCATAACCCCGGGCAGGCCATTGGCGCCGCCACCTGCCGGCAGCCATATTTGGAGAGCAGGCCCGGCGCATGAAAGGATATGATATGAATGGTATAATGTTGCAGTAGCCAAAGTGAAAGCAAAAACGAATGACCATGATACCAGATATTCATCAGCTTTTTACCGACCTGGACAATAACACCAACCTTTTCCTGGATATACTGGACGCCATTCCTAAAGAAAAGCTGCAGTTAAAAAACCGGCAAACGACCTGGAGCATTATGGAATGCGCGGAGCATATACTCATTTCCGAACAAGCTGTGTGTAAAGCTTTACAAGGCCCCTCCCATCCTATCACAGACCGTGCGCCGGACAGCAAGGTGGAGCAAATAACCCAGGACTTCATGGAATTTGGCCATCGTCTGCGGGTTGCCGGCGAGCCGGAAACACTGAACGGCGGCTATAAGGATATTGCCTCTTTCAGCCCTGCATTCCGTGAAAACCGGGAAATGATCAAAACCGCCCTGCGACAGGCACCACTGGAATGGCTATGTGAAAATATGGAGCACAACAATTTCGGCTACCTCACGCGGCTGGAATGGGCTTATTATCTTATTTACCATGCAGAAAGGCACCTGCAGCAGATCAGCCGGATTGAAGCAAGCCTGGAAAATATGACGTAATAAAATCAACCCTTGTATGCGCCGGCAGTGCGCGTAGGCATGGCTGCAGTAAAATAGTACTTTTGCACCATGCAACCACTACGTATACACTACTTTGAACATGCTCCCTTTGAAGGACTGGGCTGCATTGAAGACTGGGCCAGGCAGAACGGCCACACCGTTACTGTTACCAGGTGGTATAGTCCTACTGCCGTATTGCCCGACCTGCTGTCAATTGACTGGCTGATAGTAATGGGCGGACCAATGGGCGTGTATGAAACCGACCGTTACATTTGGCTGCCGGCGGAACAGCAATATATTGCGGCAGCTATTCAACAGCAAAAAAAGGTACTGGGCATTTGCCTGGGCGCGCAGCTGATTGCCGCTGCCCTGGGCGCCAGGGTTTACCCGAACCGCGAAAAAGAGATCGGCTGGTTTCCCGTACAGTTTATGCCGGAAGGCCCCGCAGCAGCCCTGGCTGGGGCTTTCCCGCCGGAGCTCATCGTATTTCACTGGCATGGCGATACCTTTGACCTGCCGGCACAAGCCACCCGCTTTGCCGCTACAACAGCTTGCGCCAACCAGGGTTTTGTATATGGCAGTAACGTAACAGCACTGCAGTTTCACCTGGAGATGCGCCGCCACGATGTGCTGAAAATGGTGCAGTACGGGGATGACGAGCTGGTGCCCGCCCCCTACATACAAACTGCGGAGGAAATAGCCGAACGCAGCTCGCTGGCTGATGTTGGCAATGAAGCAATGTTTGCGCTGCTGGATCATATGGCACGGACCGGCGAACAGGGAAGTTAAACGCTTGATATTAACCAGCACGCCCGTCAACAAATGCCAGGTACCTGATGTTGCATATGAAAAAGCGATTATACCAGGCATTACGGGGACAGCCGCGCGCATCCGGCATTTGTTTTCCGCCATCAGCGTTCAGCTTTTGCTTTTTACCTTTTGCCTTTTACATACAGGGTTCAGCGTTTAATTTGTAATTTTATCCTTATGGAAACATTGGATTTATTGATCGTAGGTGGAGGGCCTATTGGGATGGCCTGTGGATTGGCGGCACAAAAAGCAGGACTGAGCTATATAATACTGGAAAAAGGCTGCCTGGTTAATTCATTATACAATTACCCCCTGAACATGACCTTCTTCTCTACCTCTGAAAGGCTGGAGATAGACGGTATTCCTTTCATGTCTATTAATGCAAAACCTACCCGCCCTGAAGCGCTGGAATATTACCGGCGGGTGGCCACCTCCCGGCATCTGCGGATAAAGCTGTTTGAGGAAGTACAAAATATCGCACCTAACGGTGATACCTATACGGTTACTACACCACGCCAAAGCTATAGTGCACGGCACATTGTAATTGCCACGGGCTTTTATGATATTCCCAACCTGATGAACGTACCAGGTGAAAACCTGCCCAAAGTAAAGCATTACTACAAAGACCCGCATTTTTACGCCATGCAACGCATAATAGTAGTGGGCGCCCATAACTCTGCTGTGGATGCGGCTTTGGAAACCTGGCGCAAAGGCGCGGAAGTAACCATGGTGATCCGCGAAAGCGGTATTGGCAGCCGGGTGAAATACTGGGTAAGACCGGATATTGAAAACCGTATTAAAGAAGGCTCTATTAAAGCCTATTGCCATTCTGTAATAAAAGCCATCCGGCCGGGAGAGGTAGATATTTCCACCCCCGAGGGCACCGTAACCGTGGAAAATGATTACGTGCTTGCCATGACAGGCTATCAGCCTAACTTCAGCTTCCTGGAAAAGGCAGGTATTGCGCTGTCAAAAGACGAGAAAAAATATCCTGCCTATGATCCGGACACCATGGAAACCAATATGCCCCGTATATACCTGGCAGGCGTAGTTTGCGGCGGTATGGACACGCATGTATGGTTTATAGAAAACTCAAGGGAACATGCGGACAGGATTATTGCGCACATAAAGGGATGATGTAATTACGAATTACGGAAGTGGGCTATTTACATACATTGAATAACCTGCAGGCAGATAGTTATTGCCGTAGTCATACATCCCAATTACGCATTTTCAGTTACAAACACACTACCTTCATTCGTAATTATAATTAAACGATATTCACTTCCCGTTCCAGCTGCACGCCAAATTTTTCATGTACGCTATCCAGCACTTCCTGCGACAGATCAAAAATCTCCTTGCCGCTGGCATCGCCGTAGTTCACCAGCACCAGCGCCTGCCGGGCATGCACGCCGGCATCGCCCCGGCGGAAGCCTTTCCAGCCGCATTGCTCTATCAACCAGCCTGCTGCCAGCTTATACTGCCCGTTAGCTGCGGGATAAGCTACAATATCAGGGTGGGCCTGCTTAACAGCAGCAAACTGTTCCCCGCTGATGGTAGGGTTTTTAAAGAAACTGCCTGCATTGCCGATCTGTGCAGGGTCTGGCAGCTTGGAGCGGCGGATATTGATCACGGCCTGGCTGATGGCCTGTATAGAAAGCTCTTTTATGCCCATATGCTGCAGCTCCTGCTCTATGGCGCCATAGGTGGTATTGAACTGTGGCTGCTTACGCAGGCGATAGGTAACAGATAGTATTGCAAACTGCCCTTTATATTTACGCTTAAACACACTTTCCCTGTAGCCAAAGGCACAATCTGCATTGTTAAAGGTTACCAGCGTATGGTCATGCAGGTGCCAGGCCTCCAGCCCAAAGAAATAATCTTTTATCTCTACCCCGTAAGCGCCGATATTCTGCATGGGGCTGGCGCCAACATTGCCGGGTATCAGCGACAGGTTTTCCAGTCCCGCGTAATTATTGGCTATACAGTATTGTACAAACTGATGCCAGTTTTCTCCGGCCCCTGCTTTCACATATACATATTCGGTATCTTCTCCCACAACAGTAATTCCTTTCAGCTCGTTTTTCAGGAGCAGGCCATTAAAATCCCGGGTAAACAGGATATTGCTGCCTCCTCCTAATATCATGCGGGAAACGGCTTTCCAGCGGGCATCTTCCAGCAGCTCCTGCAACTGCTGCAGGGTGGCAAACGGGGCAAAAAAACGGGCTTGTGCGGCAATGCCAAATGTATTGTACGGCCTGAGTAAAACATTTTCTGCTACCTGCATATGTGCGAATTCAATGACTTAACTTTATATGAATTGATTATAAGTAATACCGGCTATTTATGGCCTGTTACTTGTAACCATTTGAACTATCACCTGGCTGTAAGCGCTACAGGTTGCAGTTAACTGCTACCGGCCGGCGGCCAGTAGCTAAAAGAACAAAGATAATTAACAGAACAATGCCTCAGACAGCTATTGTAATTGGCGCCACCGGTTTTACCGGCAGCCACCTGGTAAACCTGCTGCTGCACAACCCTGCTTTTGACAAGGTAAAGGTGCTGGTGCGCAAACCGGAACTGAAGCAACGGCCCGGGCTGGAAAGTATTATTGTGGATTTTAAAGATGAGGAAAGCCTTTCCGCCGCCCTGCAGGGCGATGTATTGTTCTGCTGCATAGGCACCACCCGGCGCAAAGCCGGCGGCAAGGAACAATTCCGGAAGGTAGATTTTGATATTCCTGTGCGCTGCGCCACCCTGGCTAAACGGCATGGCTTTAAACAGTTCCTGCTAATATCATCTATCGGCGCCAATGTAAATTCCCGCTTTTTTTACCTGCGCACCAAGGGAGAGGTTGAGCAGGCCGTAACCCGCCTGGGTTTTAACAGCCTGCATTTGTTTCGCCCGTCAGCCCTGCTTGGCAAACGGGAAGAGCCCCGCCCGGGCGACCTGTTTGCGCAATGGCTGGTGCAGGTATTTTACTTTCTGCTGCAGGGCCGGTGGAAAAAGTACCGTGGCATACGCGCCCTTACCGTGGCAAAGGCAATGGTAGCCGCAGCCGTGAAAGGAGAAAGCGGCACGCACATTTATGAGTCAGATGCTATAAAGGAAATGGCAGGGGAACCGTTGTAGATATGCAGATGTGCAGATATGCGGATGTGCAGATATGCAAATGAAAATAAAATAATGTCAATCCATCTGCACATCTGCATATCCGCACATCCGCACATCTATACACAGTCTACATCGGGGATAATGATTACCGAACGGAATTTTTTCTCTGCCTGCAGCTTTATAAAATGTTCGCGCAGCAGCTGTTTGGTGTGGGCAATTACTTTTGACTCCCGCGGCAGCTTAATTAACATTTCCTGCAGATAGTTATTCCTTACCCGGCTTACCAACGGGGCAGCGGGGCCTACAAGCTGCGGGCCCAGGTGCGGCTGCAGCCAGCTGCCCAGTATCTGCGCAGCCTGTTCTGCCACCTGCTGCTTCTTATGCTTAACAGTGATCTTCAGCAAACGGAAAAAAGGCGGATAGCCGAATTGCTGCCGCTCCATAATTTCCGCATCGTACATGGCCTTATAGTCATGCAGGGTTACATACTGTAATACAGGATGCCGGGTATTATTGGCCTGTATCACTACCTGGCCCTTATCTTTTTTACGGCCCGCGCGGCCGCTTACCTGCTCCATCAGCTGGAATGCCCGTTCATTTACACGAAAATCGGGGTAGCTCAGCAGGCTGTCGGCGCTGAGGATGCCCACCAGGCTCACATTCTCAAAATCGAGCCCTTTCACTACCATTTGCGTACCAACGAGTATGTCTATACGCTGCTGCTCCAGCTGCTGTATCATTTTATTATGGCTGTCTTTGTTGCGCACTGCATCCACATCCATCCGGGCTATACGGGCCTGCGGAAACAGCTGCTGCAGGTCTTCCTCTATCTTTTCGGTGCCAAAGCTTTTGGTCACCAGTGTTTGGCTGCCGCAGGCCGCGCAGGTATACAGGTAAGGATATTGCGTGCCGCAGTAGTGGCAGTGCAGCTTATCCTGGTTGCGATGGTAGGTAAGCGATACATCGCACTGTTTGCAATGCGGGATCCATCCACAGGTGGTACATAGCAGGAAGGGCGCATACCCGCGCCGGTTCTGGAACAGGATTACCTGTTTGCCGGCTGCAAGGGTTTGGTTAACCGCATCTGCCAGCATAGGCGTAAAATTGTGCAGCATCCGTTTTTCGGCGGTTGGCTGCTTAATATCCGCTATTTCAATGGAGGGCATCTCCACCCCGCCAAATCTTTCTTCCAGCGTAACCAGCGCATATTTGCCCTGCTGTGCGTTAAAATAAGATTCCAGGGAGGGCGTGGCAGAGCCCAGCAGCACCCTGGCCCCGAACAAGCCGGCATAATAAATGGCCGCATCGCGGGCGTGATAGCGGGGTGCGGGATCCTGCTGCTTGTAGGAGGCATCATGCTCCTCATCCAATATAATAAGCCCTATGTCGCGGAAAGGCAACAGCAGGCTGGAACGGGCGCCCAGTACAATTTGCAGCTCGCCGCTCTTTACTTTGTTCCATATTTCTACCCGTTCATTATTGTTAAAGCGGGAGTGGTAAATGCCTATTTTGCTGCCAAAGTGCTTTTGCAGGCGGCGGATGATCTGCGCTGTAAGCGCTATTTCCGGTAACAGGTATAACACCTGCTTACCGGTGGCTATGTATTCTTCTATCAGCTTTACATATACCTGCGTTTTGCCGCTGGAGGTTACCCCATGCAGCAGCGTTACCGGCTTTTGCACAAAACTTTGCCGCACGGCCAGCAGGGCGGTTTCCTGGGCAGGGCTCAGGGTAAAATCTATCTGGGCTTCCGCTTTGGTGCCCGGCACACGGTCCACCACCCGTTTTTCTATCCAAACAATGTTTTTATCTACCAGCCCTTTCAGCTGCGCGGCAGTAGCGCCGGATTTTTTCAGCAGCTCGCTTTGTAAAACAGCGCCCTGTGTTTTCAGGAGGTGCAGGTAGGCCAGCAGCAGCTCCATTTGCTTGGGCGCCCGTCCCATTTCGTTGAACAGGGCTGCCAGCTGCTCTTCCTGCTCATAAGCGGGGTGCAGCTGCACATAATTTTCCTTTTTCTCTTTATAAGCCTCTTTTAACTCCTCATGCACCAGGCACACCTTTTTTTCTATCAGCTTTTTGATAGTCGTATACACATCTGCTTTATCCAGTACCAGCTGCACCTCTCCAATGCGCAGCTCCTTACGGATCAGCAGGGCTTCCGCCACCAGGTATTCATCATCTCCCAAAGCAGAAAAATCGTCGCCATAGGCGTCGTTAAACAGTAAGATGGTTTCGCTGGAAAGCTTCAGGTGTGCAGGCAGGGCGGCGTTCAACACCTCTCCTTCTGTACACATGTAATACGATGCAATCCACTGCCAGAAAGATAACTGTGCCGGGTATACGACCGGTTCTTTATCCAGGAGGTCCAGCAGGGGTTTGGTTTTGTAGTCGGGGGGCGCATGCTCATGCACGGCTTTTACAATACCGGCATATTTCTTTTGCCGGCCCAGTTGTACGGCCACACGGCTGCCCGCCTGGATGGTTGCTTCCATACCGGGCGGTATAGCGTATGTATAGTTTTTGGGTAAGGCCAGCGGTAATATTACATCTGCGTATTTCATGGATTTAACTAGCCTGCCCTAATACCACATCGGTATATTCGGAATGCTCCTTCAGGGCGGCGTACATAATATTGAACACTTTTTCCTTCAGTGCCGGCAGGTCGCTCATGGTAAGGCCCTCCACCGGTATAGAAGGCAGGAACAATATCCGGCAGCGCCCGGGTGAAAGGTCCAGCATTTTTTTATTGGAGAACCGGATGCCGCTGTCGAGGTACAGCACCGGCTTTAAAGGCGTTTGTGTTTCAATGGCTATACGAAAAGCGCCGTTATGAAAAGGCGTTAACAAGCTATCGGTTTCATTAGTGGTTCCTTCGGGGAAAATAAGCACGGAAATCCCCTGCCTGATCATATACATCATTTCCCGCACGCTGTTGGAGCGGCCCGCCGCGCTGGACCTGTCTACCAATACTACCGACTGTTTATAAATAAACCCGAAAAACGGTATTTTCTTCATTTCAATTTTGCCCAGCGGGCGAAAGGGCAAGCCCATTACCTTTACGGCAATACAGGCATCCAGGTAGGAACGGTGGTTTACAGTGTATACGAAGGTGCCTTTCTCATGATCATCCTGATGTATTTTGCGAACCCATATACCTACCAGCGGAAACCAGAGGTGTGCCCACAGGCGCAGGAAGTAAAAAGTGATATTGCCTCCCCTTACTTTTCCCAGCAGGGATGCCAGGGCTATAAAAGGAAGAATGAGGAACATAATCCCCAACCAAACTAACAGCGCATATATTACATATATTAACTGTACCGGCTTTAGTAAAAACTTCATAAACACAGGTCCCTTTAGGTGAACACCAAACCGGAAAATTAAGCAACTATTGCCAATAATCAATTACGAATTATCAATTAGCGGCCGCCAGGGGCTCCACAACATTTATTTACAGCAGTTTGGAGCCGGTTAGTCGCATTTGCATGGCCAGTGTTGATCCAGGTCAATACAGGTAACCACGCGGGTGGCTCCCCCACAGGGCGCAAAAATGATACGCAAATGCTGCCCGTCGTGCGAATAGCCTTCCAGCGCATAAGTAGGGCAAGGGCGGTCGCGCAGGTTGGATTTAGCCAGGTCAATACGGCCCTGGGCCATAATTTCCTGCACTTCTTTTTCCGTAACATGGCGGCAATCCATCCGGCAACGGGCATGATCGGTATATTCAAGGCGGGCCGTGCGGTCAAATCCTGGATCATCATCTACAATTTCCGGTATCGGCGGGCCCGACGATGATGCCTGTTGCGGTCTTTTCCACCACTGCCAGCGCCACGCAATCAATAATAAGATGGCCAGTAATAGTACAGGGAAGTACTTGTGCATTGCCCCCGGTTTCATGCATTCAGATTTGTAATGAGGTCAGCAATATATTAAACTTACACTTTTTTCCCATTTTTGCCGGCAAAATGTGGCAATAACACTTAGTGATAAAAGTTCGTAACTTTGCCCTCCTTTATGACACAGGCAAAAACAGTGGCTTTTCATACCCTGGGCTGTAAGCTCAACTTTTCAGAAACCTCTACCCTGAGCAGGTTGCTGGAACAGGACGGGTTTGTGAAAACGGATTTTGACGGACAGGCCGATGTGTACGTGATCAACACCTGTTCTGTTACCGACAACGCCGACAAGGAATGCCGGCAGCTGGTAAGGCGCATTCAGCGCCGGGCCCCGGAAAGCATGGTGGTAATCACCGGCTGCTATGCCCAGCTGAAGCCGGCGGAAATAGCTGCTATTGACGGGGTAGACCTGGTACTGGGCGCTGCGGAAAAGTTCAATATTACCGAGCACCTGAAAACCCTTACCAAAGGCGACAGCACCCGCATATGCTCCTGTGATATTGAGAATGTTAATACATTTCATACTTCTTACTCCCTGCATGACCGCACCCGTACTTTCCTGAAAGTGCAAGACGGCTGCGACTACACCTGCGCTTTCTGCACCATTCCCATGGCCCGCGGTAAAAGCCGTAGCGACAGCGTGGAAAATGTGCTGACCAATGCCCGCGAACTGGCGGCCAATGGCGTAAAGGAAATTGTGCTCACCGGCGTAAACCTGGGCGATTTTGGCAAAGGGCTGCAGGGCGGTAAAAAGCGGGAAGAAACTTTTTATGAGCTGGTACAGACCCTGGATGAGGTGGAAGGCATTGAACGCTACCGCATTTCCTCCATAGAGCCTAACCTGCTAAGCAACGAGATCATTGAATTTGTAGCCAACAGCCGCAAGTTCATGCCACACTTTCATATTCCGCTGCAAAGCGGCAGTAACCACATACTGGGCCTTATGCGCCGTCGTTACCGCCGCGAGCTGTATGCGGAAAAAGTAGCGCTGATAAAGCAGTTTATGCCGCATTGCTGTATTGGGGTGGATGTGATTGTAGGCTTCCCTTCCGAGAGCAATGATCATTTCCAGGAAACCTACAATTTCCTGCATGACCTGGATATTTCCTACCTGCATGTATTTACCTACTCTGAGCGCGCCAATACCCACGCAATGGACATTACCCCGGTAGTGCCGGTAGCGGTTCGGCATGAGCGTAACAAAATGCTGCGTAACCTGAGCCATAAGAAGATGCAGTATTTTACTGAACAGCACACCGGGCATATCCGTAAGGTGCTTTTTGAGTCGCATCAGAAAGATGGTATGATGGATGGTTATACGGATAATTATATTAAGGTAACCACCCCATACCGGGCAGAGTGGGTAAATGAGCTGGTAGACTGGGAGCTGCGCTAAGCGGTTGATAGTCAGAAAAAAACAAAGAACCCCGGAAAAAATTTGGCAAAATAAAAATAGTTTATACCTTTGCAATCCCGTCAAACAAAAGGTTTGATAAAAACAACAAAAAAGGGAGTTTAGCTCAGCTGGTTCAGAGCATTCCGATTCAATCGGAAGGGTCGGATCAACTGAGAAAAATATAAAGGGAGTTTAGCTCAGCTGGTTCAGAACATTCCGATTCAATCGGAAGGGTCGGATCAACTAAGAAAAATATAAAGGGAGTTTAGCTCAGCTGGTTCAGAACATTCCGATTCAATCGGAAGGGTCGGATCAACTGAGAAAAATATAAAGGGAGTTTAGCTCAGCTGGTTCAGAGCATTCCGATTCAATCGGAAGGGTCGGATCAACTGAGAAAAATATAAAGGGAGTTTAGCTCAGCTGGTTCAGAGCATCTGCCTTACAAGCAGAGGGTCGGCGGTTCGAACCCGTCAACTCCCACGATTTCAATAAAGCCTTGCAAGTAGCAAGGCTTTTCTGTTTTATGAACCTGCTTAAATTGGTGCAGTGCTCTCCGGCTCCTAAGCCGGAGGGGGCGGCCGTTCGAACCCGTCAACTCCCACGATTTCAATAAAAGCCTTGCGCATAGCAAGGCTTTTCTGTTTTATGAACCTGCTTAAATTGGTGCAGTGCACTCCGGCTTAACAGCCGGAGGGGGCGGCGGTTCGAACCCGTCAACTCCCACGATTTCAATAAAGCCTTGCAAATAGCAAGGCTTTTCTGTTTTAAATACCCCAAATCTTTTTATACACATGTGCACGGCACAAACATTGTTATTATCTTCAACTCCCCGACGGAAAAAAGGTTGATTATAGCGGGTCGTTATATCCGTCGCTACCAGAAAACAACCGGATGAGCGTACACAAATTGTTTCTCGGCCTGACGCTCCTGGTAACAACTGTTACAGCCCAGGCACAAATACCGGCAGGCGACAGCATCCGGGTAGCTATTGCTCCTGGCTATGATGACGTGAGTGGCCTGCACCGCATCTTATTTGGCGAAAGCTACCGCAAGCTATGGGCAGCGCCTGTTACACTGAAAATATTTCACCTGTCGCAGGAAAAAGGCGGACTTACCATCCTGCAAAAAGGCGGCGGCCTTCAAACCAAGTCACTGCGCCTGCGCGATCCAAACGGGCAGGAATGGGTGTTGCGCACCATCCAGAAATATCCAGAACGCGGGTTACCTGCCAGCCTGAAAGCCACCATCACCAAAGACATTCTGCAGGACCAGGTAGTAACCGCCCATCCATATGGCTCGCTTACTGTACCGCCGCTGGCAGCCGCACTCGGCATCCCGCATGCCAATCCACAGATTGTGTATGTACCGGATGATCCGGCCCTGGGCGAATACCGGAAAGATTTCGGCAATGCTGTTTTTCTGTTTGAGGAAAGAGCGCCCATAGATGCCGAGGATACCGACAATACAGAAAAAACACAGCATAAGCTGGAAAAAGACCACGACGTACAGGTAAACCAACGAATGGTGCTCAGGGCACGACTGCTGGATATGCTGCTGGGCGACTGGGACCGTCATGAAGATCAGTGGCGTTGGGAAGAAAAGAAAAGCAAAAAGCATACAACATATACGCCTGTTCCCCGCGACCGGGACCAGGTGTATTACAACACCACCGGTGTTTTTCCCTGGATCGTTTCTCACCAGTGGCTCAAATCCAAATTCCAGGGCTATCATAATACCATCCGTGATATTAATGGCTTCAATTTTAACGCTCGCTACTTTGACCGGTACTTTCTGAACGGTTTGAGCGCAGCCGACTGGCAGCAGGAGATTCGGTTTGTGCAGATCACCCTTACAGATAGTCTTATCAGCTACGCCATACACCAAATGCCGGACACCATCTTTAAACTGTCCGGGGAAAAGATCATCCGTACTTTTATTGCCCGCAGAAATGCGCTGGACCGCCAGGCCATGCAGTACTACCGGTTCATATCCCGGTATGTAGATGTTCCGGCATCTGACCAGCGGGAATATTTCAATATTCGCAAGCTGCCGGATGGCCATATGAATGTTACAATCAATAAGCTTAAAAAAGACGATACCGTTACCGATACTTTATATAATAGAGTATTTGATCCCGCAGTTACCAAAGAAATACGTTTATATGGGCTGGATGGCAAAGATCTGTTTACTGTAACCGGCAATGAAAAGTCCTCCATTAAGGTGCGTATGATTGGCGGCAGCGATCCGGATAGCTTTTTTGTTGACAGCCAGGTACCCAACAAGGGCAGGTTATATATCTATGACCGCTCCGATAAAAAGAATCACATTGCCTCTCCTGCCAATGCAAAAGTCAAAACAAACACCGACTCCCTGGTTAACAGCTACAACCGCCATAGTTTTGCATTTGACAGGTTTGGTCCGTTGTTCTCAGCCCAATACAACCCTGATCAGGGACTAATGGTACGGGCCAATATGATGATTGAGAAACAGGGCTTCCGCAAAGCTCCCTATGCCCGGCAACATCAGCTTATCGTTAGCTATGTAACCGGCCGGCAATCCTTTCTGCTGGAATACCTTGCCGACTATAAACACCTGATCGGGAAAAATGATCTGCGTATTAATGTGCTGTCACGCGGGCCACACAATCTGAGTAACTTTTTTGGTTTGGGTAATGAATCCGTATTTGTAAATGAAGGGCATAAAGAAATTTCCTACTATCGTAACCGCTATGACCTTGTTAACGGCGATGTAAGGCTTTACCGCGATATAGGTAACCATATTACCATTAGCGGCGGTATAGCAGGCCAGTTCTATACCAGCTCCAGCTATAATAATACACACCGCTTCCTGAATGCGTATAACGGCGCTTTCCCCGACGAGCATGTATTTAACGACCGCCTGTACGCCGGCCTGGTAGCAGGCATCGCAGCTGACACACGGAACAGCAGCATGCTTCCGTATAAAGGCCTTACCTGGAGCGCCACGCTTAGCGGTATGCGGCAGATCAATGGTTCCAACGTTACTTATGGCAAGCTAACGGGTGAGTTCAGCTTTTATATACCCCTGCTTGGCGACTCTACTTTGGTAATGGCCAATCGTATTGCAGGAGGCACAACCTTCGGAGATCCCGCCTACTTCCAGATGATGCAGCTGGGTGGTGCCCAGGTACTGCGCGGCTTTCATACAAATCGCTTCACCGGTAAAACCGGCGTGTATTACAACCTGGAGCTACGGCTGAAATTATTTGACTTTACCTCTTACCTGCTGCCGGGCAGCGTAGGTATACTTGCATTTAATGATGTTGGCCGCGTTTGGATGCCCGGAGAATCTTCTCACCAATGGCATGACGGTTATGGTGCGGGGCTTTATATTATTCCGGCAGAGCTATTTCTTGTGCAGGCTTCCGTAGGGTTTTCTGCAGAAGGGGCATTGCCGTACATCACCGCGGGGTTCCGGTTTTAACCTTGCTGATAGCGGCTTCCCCGGTAATTCTCATTTTAAAGGATCACAATTTTCTTCTGAAAATTTGTAATTATCAGAAAAAGTATATCTTTGCAATCCCATTGAACAAAAGGTCGATGGAAAACAACAAAAAGGGAGTTTAGCTCAGCTGGTTCAGAGCATCTGCCTTACAAGCAGAGGGTCGGCGGTTCGAACCCGTCAACTCCCACACTTTCAATAAAAGCCTTGCCAAATGCAAGGCTTTTTTCTTTTTATGCTATTCCATGTTTATATTCTGTATTCACCTACCAAAGGCAGGTACTATATCGGCCACACCGGCGATGACCTCAATGAACGCTTGCGCCGCCATAACTCCAACCATAAAGGTTTTACAGGCAAAACCGGCGATTGGACCATGATTTATAATGAGCCGTACAGCTCAAAACACCTTGCATATCAAAGGGAGCGCGAGATAAAAGCCTGGAAGAGCCGCAAAAGAATTGAGGCGCTCATTAATTCAGAGCACTCCGACTCATAAGCCGGAGGCGGCGGCGGTTCGAACCCGTCAACTCCCACGATTTCAATAAAAGCCTTGCCAAACGCAAGGCTTTTTTCTTTTTATGCTATTCCATGTTTGTATTCTGTATTCACCTACCAGAAACCAGTACTATATCGGCCACACCGGCGATGACCTCAATGAACGCTTGCGCCGCCATAACTCCAACCATAAAGGTTTTACAGGCAAAACCGGCGATTGGACCATGATTTATAATGAGCCGTACAGCTCAAAACACCTTGCAT
>NZ_DASTRI010000263.1:0-10399 GCF_035761305.1 Chitinophaga sp.
TGAACATTCTTCTCCTTGATAACCCTTGAGAAGCTGATCATCTTTTCAAGCACCTTATCATTAAACCATCTCATCCCAACAGGATTGTTGAAGTCATGATCGCCATTAAACCTGATCTGTTGATTAAAACCATAAAGTATTACAGCATATAACAACTTCGGATCTCTTTTATCCAATGGGAAAGCGTTATAGTAATCCCTGACTTTAATATAGTTTTCGGCGTTTTCAGGTTCAAGCCTGAATCTTTTAATAATTCTTTTCAGGTAAAGAATATACTGATAGGTGTCTGTTGTTCTGAACGAAGCAACGAGTTTGCTTACAAAATGATTTACATCGTTATAAATTACCCGGTTGGTGTTAATGTTTATCCCCACATTGAAACCGCCGCCAAAGGCATCTACAAAAGAGTTAAACCGGGCCGGCGCATTTAACCTGATAAATGAAGCCATTTTGGCTTTACTGCCTGTGTAGTTGAGGGGCGATTCATAAACAATTTCATCCTCATTTTTCCGCTCTACAAAAAACAAGTATTCAAAATGATCGTTCTTTTCCCTTGACTTGAAATTGGTGTATTTCCGGTAATTAAGTTTCTTACAAATGTATGTTTCGGGTTTTCCATAACGTTTCATGCTTGCTTCAATGAAGGTCTTGGACATGAATCCGTCTTTGCTGTAGCTGAATACAATGTATCTGGCTTTTGTTTTTGCCAGTATCTTGTCAAATAAGATGTGGGATTTGTGGTCCTTTGACCAGTCAGACCTCATTGGCGTTGTGCTGCGCGAGCCGGTAACACTGCTGATGCCTGGGTTATCGTAAAGCACAAGCGTTTCCAGCAAATGATATTGTGTTCCATACTGGTTTTGCGTATAAGGCGGGTCTAAGTATAAAATATCACAATTCGTTTCCGGAACAATGTCTTCCAGCTTTGCATTCAGGAACTCAGCTTCATTTCTTGATGCACCGTTAAAGTCAACTTTTCTAAACTCAATTGGTTTGGTAGCTCTCGAATCCCAATGCTTTAAGAAAGCACCATACACCCCTGCGGTATTTGATACAACAGAAACAGACTCGATTAAACTTGCCAGCAGAAAAGAATACTCGTTTTCATTTATAAGGTTATTGTCTTTCCAATCTTCAATTGTTGTTCTGAAATAATCAATACGCGCGGCATTTTCGGGTGAAAAATACATTCTATTTGAACCACCCGGGGAGTAGTTTGTATAAAAGAATCCCTGAACTGTATTGGTATTTGAGTTGAAATATTCAAACGGGTCAAATCCTAAATTTTCAAAACTACAATCAGCTGCACATACTCTGCCTCTCGTGTATATCACACACCATCTAAGCATATCATTTGCAACAATATTAAATGAATCTTTTAATGCGTCGGATATAGCCCCTGTTCCACAAAACGCGTCAAATAAGGTTAAGCCCTTATTTGTCAGATCAAGCTCTTTAAGCAGCTCCTTTATTTCTGAATTAATTAACTCCTTATTGCCTATAAATCTCATTCTTGTCCTCTTCAGTGTTAATTTTTAGTATTGGTGCGCAACGCTCAAATATACACAACTCCCATAAATATTGCAGTTAAGCTCCCCTCCCGCTTATTCACTAATATTCACCAGATTTCCCTATATTTATATAGCCTGCAACCTGGTATTGTTATTACCCCAGCCGGTTTAATGGTTGTACGGCTGCCAAAACCGGATTGGATATTTAAACTTTACTGTGATGTGTCAACATAACATGCTCTGCAACTGTATAATACACCGGCGACCGCCTCCCCTGTAGCATTCTTTTAACATCACCCCCACCTATTCCAGCCGATACACTTCTACACCTCATGTCCGATATTGCTTATCCACGTATTTCTTCCCTGTACCTACCCAAATAATCTGTTTTCATAACGTTATTCAAAGAGAAAGGGTACACGATAATGTTTTTAAAGCGCAAGTGGATCTTATGGCTGACCGGGGTACTATTGTGTAATGTACTTAAAGCCCAGTTACCCCTGCCGGTTGATGGCCCTTGTGGCGAGTCAGCCACCATTGCAGGAGTAGTGAACACCTACTACCCGGGGCTTAACAATGTAAATGCCGGCGATCTTGCTATTTCACTCGGGGAACCGGCCGGCAATACCCTGCCGTTGCTGCAGGGCGACCGGGTATTGATCATCCAGGTGCAGGACGCTGCCATCAACGCTGTTAACACCGCTGCCTATGGCGGAAACGGAACCAATGGCAACGGCTATACGGATCTTGGCTTCTCGGGCCTGTACGAGTTTGGAGAAGTAAGCTCCTTTGCAGGAGGCCTGCTTACGCTCAGGAACCCGTTGCAGCACAGCTACCGCGCCGTGAGCGGTATTCCCAACCGCAAGTCTGCTTACCAGGTAATACGGGTGCCCGCCTATAAGAATGTTACATTAACAGGCCCTGTGATGGCTGCCCCGTGGAACGGGCTAACCGGCGGTGTGGTGGCCTTTCATGCCTGGCAAACGCTTGATATGAACGGGTATGGGATTACCGTTACCGGGCTGGGATTCAGGCCCGGCCGGATCAACTCCGCAGGCGGGGGGTACAATCTCCAGGACTATGTAAGTGCTACCTACGGCAGCTACGGAGAGAAAGGCGAAGGCATTGCCGGTACGCCGGCTGGCACGTGGACCGCCACGGCAGGCGGCTATGAAAACGGCAGCTTTGCAAGAGGCGCTCCCGCCAACGCCGGCGGTGGCGGCAATGCCCACAATTCAGGCGGCGGCGGGGGCGCCAACTATGGCGATGGCGGAAAAGGCGGCTACCAGTATTCCGGTCCCCAGGATGTGGGCGGGCGCGGTGGCAAAGGCATTAAAACGGGCCTGCCTGCGCGTATCATCATGGGCGGCGGCGGAGGCGGTGGCCACCAGAATAATATGGCGGCTACAGGCGGCGGCCATGGAGGCGGCATCATCCTCATTACAGCCAACACTATTATTGGCGCAGGCATTGTCAGCGCGGACGGCATCAGCGCAGGACCATCGGCAGACGACGGCGCCGGCGGAGGAGGAGCCGGCGGCAGCATTATGCTGGCGTATAACGGTGCGCTGCCCGGCAGTATTACCTTTACCGCCAAAGGCGGAAACGGCGGCAATGAAACGTTCCTGGCGCGCCACGGCTCCGGCGGCGGTGGCGGCGGCGGTGTGATAATTACCAGCACACCCGTTGCCGGAACAGACGTTTCAGGAGGCATTCGCGGACTCTCCAACGGAACCGAGTGGGGAACGGCAGACGGAGAACCGGGAACTGTGATGAATATGGACTTAACCCCGCTATTCCCTGTAAGCACCCGGCTGCCGTTACTCGTGGTTAAAGAAGATACCACGGTTTGCACGCCTGCAACTGTAGATATTACCAGCTCCGCGGTCATTACCGACCGGGACCAGGGACCTCAATACGTATTGACATTCTGGGAAGATGCCGCCGCCACCATTCCTTTAGCCAACCCGCAGGCCGTTGACAAACCGGGCACTTACTATATCAGGCTTGCCAATACCGGTACAAAATGCGAAACAATCGCCTCCTTACAGGTCACCATCCATCCCCAGCCTGTATTAACGTTAACGGCTACCCCACCGCTCTGCGCCGGCAATAGCAACGGCAGTATTACTCCAGCACCGGCCAATGGCACCGGCCCGTATGAATACAGCAGTAACGGCGGCCAAACATGGCAAAGCGCTCCTGTTAACAATCTTCCCGCAGGTACTTACAACATTGTTACCAGGGACCGCTACGGGTGTATCTCGGAGCCGGCGTCCATTGTGCTCACAGATCCCCCCCTGCTTACGCTGCAGGAAAATAAAGCCGGCCATGCAAACGTACTATGCAACGGCGCACATGACGGGCAGCTGCAGTTTACCGCTGCAGGAGGAACCAGCGGCTACGTATATACGGTATCTTCGCCTGAAACGGGCAATACCAGTAATAGCGCCGGCCTGTTCACCCGCCTGCCGGCAGGCAGCTATGCCGTAACGGTAACCGACGCGCAGCAATGCATGCAGCAAACAACTGCCGTTATACAGGAGCCCCCGGTATTGAACATAGCGCTCATTGCCCAAACAGGCCTGCGCTGCGACGCACTGCCCATAGGCAGTATTACGCTTACGGCAAACGGCGGCGTGCCGCCTTACTGGTTCAGCATCGGGGAAAACAGCTGGCAGCGCGACAGCATGTTCTCCAAACTGGGAGCCGGTACTTATTCCATTGTAGTAAAAGACGGGAATGACTGTATTACACCGCCGCTGACTACGGACATTAAAGTGGAGGAGGACTGCGAAATCTTTTTCCCCTCTGCCTTCACGCCCAATGGCGACGGAAAAAATGACCTGTTCCGGCCGAAGTATTATAAAAGCGTGAGCAATTACCGGCTGAAAGTGTACAACCGCTGGGGCGCCATCGTTTTCGAGAGCAACGATCCCGCCAACGGTTGGAATGGCCAGTACAAAGGAGCGCTGTCCGGTACAGCCACCTTTGTATGGGTAGCCACATTTGTGAACAGGCAGGGACAGCCGCAGGTATTGAGAGGTACGGTAACATTGGTGGAGTAACGAATACAAGGCACATTTATTGAAGCGGATATAAAAATACTGTGAAATGAAACAAATGCCCATTGATCCGGCTACTGTTGTCAACCTTGACTTTAACTCCCCGGGTATACCGGACACCGTAAAGAAATTACGCCCGGCATTGTTTATGAACGGGAATACCTATTGCTGCATACTTGGCCCCGACCTGGAAGCGGGTGTGGTTGGCTATGGCGGCTCGCCGCAAGAAGCTTTAAATGACTGGCATAAACATTTGCAGGAAAGGATTGCGGCGCCGCGCAACAATGATGAAATTGCGCAGGAGATTGTGGACCGGCTAAACGCCAAAAAGGAAGACGTTTGGTAAGGCGCCGTTATTATTTACTTACTTCCCGCGGCATTGGCGATAAATCAGCAGGAGGCCTGGATGCATTACTTCCCTGTTTTGTAATACGCCAGATTACTCCTGTTCCCGGCACGGGCACCGGAAACGGCCCGGCCCCTCCTACATCAAAACCAATTACCCCTATGTCTACTATATACAAAGCTTCCCCATCGGCGGAAAACTTAGCTTCCACCGGACGCCGCGGCCCGGGCGTAGGTATTTCCTGCCTCGTCAAAATCTATGCTGGTAGGCCAGATAAGATCTTTCATAAAAACCTCCACCTTATATCCTGCAGGCACCTGTGCAAAGGCAGCATCGGCCGGCGGCACCTTGGGCTGCTCTTTTGAATAAATGCCTGTAGGAACAGAGGGTTTTGTAAGCGTACATGCCGTAATAACAAGCACAGCAGCAAGAAGGGGGATTACACGCCCCATGGTTCATTATTTATGTAGCCGAAATAAGATTAGTATGAAGATGTATGGGATTAACTCAAAAACCAGGCCGCCCGGCAATAAAATCAGGCAGCAGCACAATAGCATGAGGTATAATATTTGGGTGATGGCAATCATATGCAATTCATAGAAATACTGGGTTTGGTGGCAGGCATCTGCACTTCATCCTCATTGATACCCCAATTGGTAAAAACCATAAAGCGTAAGAAAGCGGATGATGTTTCTGTAGTCATGTTCATTGTTATGATGACGGGCAACAGCCTGTGGATATATTACGGCACCGATAAATCCGACCTGCCCATCATAGCTACCAACATTCTTGCGCTTTCCCTTAATATTGCAATGCTCATACTAAAATTTAAATTCCGCCGGTAACAATGTACAGATCTATAGCATATGGAAAATACAGCCCCCCGCCCGTTTACTGCCACAGTAAACGGCACAACCATTTATGGCCTGGAAGCCGGTAGCAGCGCGCATCAGGCCATCCTGTTCCTGCACGGCTACCCGCAAACCGGTAAAACCTTTGAAAAGGTAATGACGTTGCTGCAAAACGAATATTATATGCTGGCTATTGACTTGCCCGGCATAGGCAGGTCGCAGGAAATTACAGGAACAGATAAAAAAACGATCGCTGCATTCGTTCAGCAGCTGCTGAACGATTTAAACCTGAACAATCCCGTTGTAGCCGGGCATGATATAGGCGGTATGGTTACCTTTTCATTACTCCAACACTTTCCACCGCCTGTTTCAAAAGCAATTATTATGAATACAGCTGTTCCCGGTGTTGAGCCATGGGAAGCTGTAAAGCGCAATCCTTACATATGGCATTTTGCTTTTTATGCTGTTCCCGGCTTGCCGGAACAGTTGATTGATGGTAAACAACGGGCGTTGTTCGATTATTTTTACGATACGCTGGCTGCCCACAAAACAATGATCAGTGAGGAACACCGGCAACTGTATGCTGAGGCTTATAAAAATAATGCTGCTTTAAAAACAAGCCTGGGATGGTACCGTACCTTTCCACAGGATGAAAAAGACAATGCCGCCATAAAGAACATTAACATACCGGTATTGTACCTGAGAGGCGATAAAGATCCCGGGAAAATGGAAGATTACCTGTATGGTTTAAAAAAGCACGGCCTTGCCGGCGTTACCGGGAAGCAGGTTGCCAACAGCGGGCATTTTGCGCCGGAAGAAGCACCGGAAGCAGTAGCTACACTAATACGGGAGTTTTTGTAACTGCTCACTGTGCTGAACACGGATCATCCCGGTTAAAAATGGTATAGCATTTGGGCCAGTTTTTAAAAAATAAGTCATGAAGCATCCATCAAAAAAACTGGTATGGCTAGTGCTCGGCGGATTGGGGTTACTGGCTGCATGGGCCTGCAACAGCCGCAGGTCGGCCACGGAGAACGACAGCGCTGCCACCGCTGCAGCCCCGCCTGCAGACACTGCTGCAATGACAGGAAGCTCACCGGATTTTAACCAGACAGTGACCTTTAAGCAATATTCATTTGTTGTACATGCAAAAGGTAAAGATACCCTGCGCCGGCTGACCATTACCGGTAACGACAGCGCCAACGCATTTGGTGAAGTGAATGCCCCGCTGGCAGGCAGTATTTATTATGCGGCTGCAGCCGATCTTGATAATGACGGTAAGCCCGAAGTGTATTGCTTTGCAAGAGGGGCCGACAGCTCGCATTATACGAAAGTATATGCATATGCCATTGATCCGAAGGGCAACATGCCTATTAGCTTTCCTGAGCTTACACAGCAGGGAGGCGCCAGGTATAAGGGATATGATTCCGTTTAT
Source organism: Chitinophaga sp. (assembly GCF_035761305.1). GTDB lineage: Bacteria > Bacteroidota > Bacteroidia > Chitinophagales > Chitinophagaceae > Chitinophaga. Next base: position 7,209 of record NZ_DASTRI010000263.1, read on the forward strand.
ATAGAAAAGGGATATATTGTACGCACCTTTCCCACCGGCGCTGATACGGGAGATTCCATTCAAAGAAAATCCATCCGGTACAGGTTAAAGCACGGCCCTTCTGCTTACCGGCTGGAGCAGGTGCAATAACATGATCTGCTGCACTGAAATATAAATACCACTTGCACACCCATAAAAAAATGAGCATATTTAAGGGTAAATGTTTTATTTCAATAAACAGCAGTATTGAAAATGAACTGGAAATTAGTTTGCACGTTTTTCCTGGTCCCCCTGCTACTATGCTCATTTGCGGTAAAAGAAAAGCAGAAGGTTAACATTGTATTTATCGGCGACAGCATTACCGCAGGCGCAGGCAATCCCGACGGCGTATCTCCACCCCGGTTTGCCGGCGAATACCTGCGGCAGCAAGCTGTTTTTGCACAGGTGCAGGTAGCAAACAAAGGCGTTAGCGGTTATACAACTGTTGACTTTTTGCCCGGCCATAAAACGTTTACAGCGGTTAAGGCAGCCGCCGCTCCTTTTTATGCAGACAAACAGGCCATAATTGTTTTCTCCATTATGCTGGGCACGAACGACAGTGCTGTAAAAGGACCCAATGGTGCGCCGGTTGCGCCTGCCAGCTACCGGGCCAACCTGAAAACCATTGCCGACAGCCTTTTTGCTGCTTATCCCCGCTGTAAAGTGATGATCAATTATCCGTTATGGTATAGCGACAATACGCACAATACCTCTACCTACATGAAGGAAGGACAGCTAAGGCTCATTCAGTACAAAAAGGAAATTAATACGCTTGTGAACCTTTACAGCCATGAAAAACCCAGGCGCCTGTTTATAGGAGATGTAAAGGCTTATGATTACTTTAAGCAGCATTACCAGACAGATTTTAACCAGGAGAAAGGCCCTTACGGCATCTTTTTCCTGCACCCCAATGAAAAGGGCGACCGGGCGCTGGGCGCATTTTGGGCAAAGGCTGTTTTGAGGATCGTAAAATAAACTACAGCGGTGCTATAAATAACAAAGGCAGGATATTACCATCCTGCCTTTGTTTATTTATACGGCTGGTTTTATTCTACCACCACTTTTTTACGGGTGTTTCCGAAGGAAACAATGTAAATACCTTTAGGCCAGCCGGAAACATTTACCTGTACCTGGCCGGCATTGGCGCTCACCTTTGAGCGGTACACTTCACGGCCGCTGATGCTGAATATATGCAGCATTCCCTGGGGGGCAGCACCCTCAAACTGCAGCGTAATTACATCCGACGCAGGATTAGGCCGCACGCCTATTTTAAAGGAAGCTGTTTTACCGCTAATATCCAGGCCGCTTTTTCCCGGGGTTACCGCCATTGCCTGGCGGGCAGCCGCCAGGGCAGGCGATGCCGCGTATATTTCAAACTCCCACAGCGAGTAGCCGTAAGGGGTAGCACGTTTAACGCCGTACATTCTTACATAACGGGCGCTCACTGCCGGGAAGCCCAGGTTTTCCGTACCGCCGGCGCCGGATGTTACGGTTTTCACTGCTGTCCAATTCTGGTTGTCTAGGGAGGTTTCAATACGGTAGGATGTTGCATAGGCGTTTTCCCATTTCAGCACTACCCTGGAAATGTCGTAGGGCGCGCCCAGGTCTGCCGCTATCCATTCGTTATCTGTATATGCAGATGACCAGCGGGTAGTAGTGGCATTGCCGTCAAACGCCTTGTACGCTTCAAATCCTGCCTCTTCTATTGAAGATGCCGTAATGGTTTTATTAAGGGCAATATTCTCTGCCTGCAAGGTGAAGCTAAGCCAGTTAAGATTAAACTCGGCATTATCTATCACAATGCGCATTACTTTGGTGCCGGTGGTTAACGCAGGTGTGGTTACGCTAACAGTGGTCCAGTTTTGCCAGTCGCCGGTATTGGGTACGGCAATAGTGCCGGAAATATTCTGGCCGTCCAGCTCAACATGGAACGATTTTCCGGCGGCGTTGGTGGCTACCCTGGCCTGCAGCGTGTATACGCCGGCGGTATTTACCTTCACGGTATACTCTACCCACTCGCCGGCCTGCACGTAGCCAAGATCGTAGCCGCCTTCTGCGCAGCTTTCAATATCCACTGCTTCCGTAGTGCGGAATGCGCCGCCCATGTTGTCGCCGGTAAGGTCGTGATAGGCCACGCCTTCACCGCCATTGTCATAATGCTCTGCTTCTATTTGCCCCGGAACAGGCAGCGGCGTACCGGTATAAGGTGTTTGCGGTGCCGGTGTACCGCCTTTGCATACATTGCCCAGGGTGTTGTAAATGGCGTTAATATCTCCATACTCTGAGGCAATATCCCAGATCATGATGCCGCCTGCAGTGGTTTTGGCCAGGTTGGCTTTTTGCACATGTTCGGATGTATTGTTATCACCACTGTAAAAAGGCACGCCCAGCATTCTTTTGCTTTGCGGCACGCCACGGCTGGTCCAGTAAGCAATGGAGCTGCTGGCCAGGGAGTAGTTACCGTAGCACATAATGTTCACCAGGTCCAGCATGGAAACATCATCATAATGATCTCCGTTGTTGCTGGCGCTTTCAGATACCGCCGCGGTAAATATCTTTCCCATGCCGTGTATTTTGTTGCCAAGCGCGGTAGCCAGGGCATTCCAGCGGGCTTTGGTAGTAGGGTATTCCCAGTCAAGGTCAATACCATCCAGGTTGTACTGCGTTATCAGGCCGGCACAGGCATTTGCCAGGTTATTGATGGCGGTGGTGCTGGTTGAAATGGCTTCAAAGGGCGTGTTATTGGGCGATGAGCTGAGCCAGCCGCCAATGGACAATAATACTTTTACATTATTGGCATGGCCCCTGGCTACCAGGTCGGCAAGCACGGAACCATTATCCACAGCGCCGATCCTGCCATCTGTACCGGGAATGGCAAATGCATAGCAGATATGCGTGTACTTGCTGTAATCAACCTTTGAAGGACTGTTAATATAATAGTTGCCGCCGGCAACCCAGGAGGGATAATACCCTACAATATTGTAGCACGATACCTGTGCAAAGGCCGCCACGGGCAACAGGAACAGGGAACAAAGCAAAAGTAGTTTTACGGTTCTCATAGATAAAATTGGTTTGAATGATGAGATGGTTATGGTTTGAAATCGATTGCTAAAAAATGCGCATGGGAATGGCATTTTGCAACCGCAATGACTGACGTGGTTATAATGATGCTG
>NZ_DASTRI010000264.1:0-6856 GCF_035761305.1 Chitinophaga sp.
AATCAGATCCAGCTTAAACTTATCATTATAGGTATTGATGTTAAACGAGGTACCCAGCACCTGTACATCCTTCCTCCTGGAATGTACGATAAAGGGCTGGTGTGCGTTGGGCGCCACGTTGAAGAAGGCTTCCCCGTCTACAAACACTTCGCGTTTGGCGCCGGTAAAGGCAAAGGGAAAGCGCAGGATGGTGGCGCTGTTCAGGTGCACCACAGAGCCGTCGGCCAGGGTAATGCTGTACATGTTCCCGGCCGGCACGGTCAGGGTGTTGTCCCGCCCCACGTTATTGTCGCTGTTTCTGGCGGCAAAGTATAACATCGAGGCATTGGTATGCAGTGTGGCTGCATTGGCTACAATAGTATCGTTATCGTTTCCGAGCTGCAGGGCGCCGCCGCCGGCCAGGGCCAGGGTTACGCCTTCGATGGGCGGCGCTACGGGCGCATGCTTTTCGGAAAAGGGAAAGTACAATGCTATAATGGTGGTGCTTACCGCTACCATGGCGGCGGCGGCAAAATTCACATAGCGTCTGCGTTTGGGCATGGGCGCTACTTTTTCATCGACCATGCTGCGTGGAATCTCCATGTCTATAAAGGTACGTATAGGTGTAATAGGTGTATAGGGCTGTTTTTGGTAGTTCTCATAGGTAACGCGAACGTCTTCCGCCATTTCCCGGGCGTCTGCGTCCTCTTCCAGTATTTTATCCAGCAGGCGGTCTTCCGTCCAGCTGGTACAGTTTTCCTGCCGGCGTATGAGCAGCAAAAGCAGTTCGTCGCGATCAATGTTGTTGATCATAGTGGTTGCGTTTTAATGTTTGGCAGGGCTTCAAAAGATAGTACACTGTAAAGAAAGGAATAGGCTATAGGCAATTATCATTTGCTCCTGTTCAAACACCATCCTTTATCTTTCTATACAAAACAATTGAATTGTTCAGTTGGTTGCAAATTTTCTAAAAAAATCTTAAAATGACCATACAATTATTATCCAATCATTATCCTATTAAAAAAGGCCCCGTGGAATGGCCTGGCTAGTACGAATATCGGTAAAAATATAAAAAATCAGGCCATTATTGCAGGTGTAAAACTCCTTTATTATCAAAATAATAGCGGATCTTCCGGGTGTTCCCCAGGTTATCCAGGAAAGCGGTTATGGGCTTGTTGCGGTCCATCACGCCGGCAAAGCGTTCCCGGGCTAATTGGGGGTCATCTATTAACACGTTTGTGCCATACCAGCGGGGCAACACGTTTACGATTTCGCCGAGGGTAGCATCTGAAAAGTAGTACTTCCCTTTTCGCCAACCCAGGGTTTCATCTTCATCAAAAGGCTGTATTGTTATGCCCTTATCTGCCTTATACACTGCTTCATTACCCGGATGGATGGTTACTTCATTTTTTCCGCTGGTAAATTTAACAGCGCCTGTTACCAGGGCTACCTTTACCACGCCGGAGTCATAGGCATTCACGTTAAAGCTGGTGCCCAGTACCTGCACGGTGCCGTGCGGCGTGTTCACCAGGAAGGGGTTGCCCGCCTGTTTTGTTACTTCCAGGTAAGCTTCCCCGTTGATGGTGACCTCCCGTTTGCCACGGGAGAACGAGAGAGGAAACTGCAACGTGCTGGCTGAATTCAGCCAAATGAGAGAGCCATCCGAGAGGGTGATGCTGTAGCTTTTACCGATGGGCACTGTAAGCGTGTTCATTGCGTACATGCTTTCACCGGCAGCTGCATCATTTGCCACCACATGGCCATATGAAAGTGCTTTACCCGTATTTTTCAATTTTGTATTTGCTACCTGAATATTCCCCTGCACCTGGGAAAGATTAATGGTTTGCCCATTGGCCAGCTGCAGTGAAATATTATTGCTGTTGGCCGGCTGCAGCTTTCCTGCCACCGGTTGTGTACGGGGATGTATACCATGTATGTACCACTGGTAAGCGCCCGTTACAAGCCCTGTAATGAGGGCCGCTCCCAGGCTGGCGTAGGCTATGAGTTTGCGGATGCTGATCCGGGACTTTTTTTTTCCGGTAATGGTGGTTGCGGGTATCCACGGACCTGCTTCATAACGTTGAAAACCATCCTGCACATCTTCCGGTAGGAATTTTTCCCTGAACTCCTTCCAGGCGGCTAATACTTCAGGATCGGTATCTATCAGCTGCTGCAGGTATAATGCGTCTGTTTCGCTGATATCGCCGGCCAGCCGGGAGGTCATAAGTGCATGTATATGGCAGGGGTCACGCTTCATCATCAATATTACCGGGTTTCCACGAAATATGTACTACTTTCATCCTAACCTTTCTTTAAATGACTGCGCAGGATTTTCATGGCGCGCAGCAGCTGGTTTTTTACCGTATGCGGGCTCACCCCCATTTGCAGCGCTATTTCCATCCTGCTTTTATGCTGGATGTAAGATAGCTCAAAAACCTGTGCCGACAAAGGCGGAATCCTGGCAATGGCCGTGTTCAGCGACCATAGGAGCTCGCGGTGCCGCTCATCCGCTTCCATGCGTATTTGCGGGGGCACCGCTTCATCCGGCACCGGTATCTGCGCTATGCGCTGTTCCTGGGTTTTACGCTGCGCCAGCTTGTCGATACAGCGGTTATACACCACCTTATGCACATAGTTCCGGATCACCATTTCCCGGTTCTTGCTCTGCGCGGGATCTATGCGCATATACAGCTGCCGCTCCCAGAAATCGATAAAGAACTCCTGTACCAGGTCCTGCGCTTCCACCTCATTACCTAACATGGAAGTGGCGGCGATCATCAGGTACTTACGGTACTTCCCGTAAAAGAAGGCAAAAGCGCCCGGGTCTTCTGCCTTTAATTGTTCTAACAAGGTAAGATCCTCTTCGTACAATAGGTTAGCTGTAGTCATATTTAATGCGTATAAAGCGGCCCCTAAGGCCATCATTCACATGACGGGGATAAAGTTAAGGAGGTTGGAGCAGGTAAAACGTGAATCACTTGTTAATGGGAATATTAATATAACGTTAACGACCACAAAGAGGTGATACAACGCCTGTATGTAACTGTAACCCTTACAAGAAACAGGCGCTGTAATAAATACAGGAATATAGGATCATCCGCCTCTCAGTTCCGACAAAAAGCTCATCTCATCTTTAAACATAACAATCTTGTCTGGCTCTGAAACAAACCAGGCAAAGCTGTTCCAGGCAAGCCCCTGTACGGTCTTTTTGAAACCAACAGATTCTCGATCACCATAGGCTGTTACGAAAAATACATGCTTACGATCAAAACCGCTTCGATCCGTTATTTCATATAATGCATTTTGCCTGCGCTCATTAATAGCTCCATCTGTGGCTACTACTTCCACAAACACTACCAGGTTAGGCGCATCTGAGGCTCCAATATCTACAAGGATAATATCGGGCAGGTTTTTATCTGCTGCAATATTCAGCCCTATAGCAGCAGCAATTTGGTCATCTCTTGTCACCACCTTATCCCTACTGGTGCTGAGCCATATAACAGCAGGGTTTCTCAGGAATCTGGGTGCAAACATTTCTATAACCGCTTTTGATATTTCGGAGCTGCCTCCCACTGGCAAGCTCCGGGTTTCACCATTGGGAAAAGTGACCAGCACCCGTTCCCGGTCGCCCGTCATCCCAAAAGAAGCCAGTTTTATCCTGTCCAATGCACTTTTGGACAGGTGACGTTCCCTCCAGCTATTGATAGTTGCCTCCAGAGCTCCCCCTTCTAATGCAGGATCAAAAAGAGCGGCAAATTCCTGTTTCAGGTAATACCGCGGTTTGCCGGAAGTAGTGTCCACATTACTCAATGCCCCTACAGCACCAACAACCAGTAGCCCTTCTCTCAGGGTTTCATCCCGGATAGGTTCCCTGGTATTATCTGCATACCATCTATGGCCTTCTGGTTTAGCATTACGGGCAGAAATCCTGCCTGTATATGCCAGTCGGTCTTCATCTGTGTGCAGTACCGCATGTTCATGAGTCATACGGTACACATGCTTGGGACCAAGGTACACACCAGCCCCCTCCACAGCACCAATGTACAGCATAGCAAAAATAGTACTGGCAGCTAATTCTCTGATACAGTATGAGCGATTGGGTGTTCCGGGTGGAAATATTAATGGCAATCTTCTAAATATCTCCTCTCTGGTTACGTAAGGTGGTAGTGTAATATTCATCTATTTATTTAATCCGTAAATTTTCAGGCACGCCGCTTCTATCTTGCTATCTGACCTGCTCTGCTTTATGAGCTTAGCTAAGGCTTTCATTTCCTCAGGAGCTGGCAGTGGCAGCGCTTCCAGTTCATATGCAGATACAGCAACGCTACCACTAATTGTTCTAAAACAATCATTCACTATTATGCTGTTTAAGAATGCGGCAAGTACAGCAGGCTCCACTAACGGTTTGGCTTGTGTTGGAATAATCATATTTAAATGATTTTCCACAATTACCCCCTTGTACTCCAACAGCAGTTCCTTTGGCAGCGCCGCAGCGATTAATCTTTTATGTTGCTCCTTAGCAGTGGTTCTTTGCAATAAAATGCAAGGCCGAGTAGTGATCAACCAATCGTTATCAGAATCAGGCCTAAAATAAGGGGTATGATTCTTCTTTTCAGCTTTTAAAACGAATCGCCCGTCTTGAGTTACTGCTTCGGACCACACAACAGGATAAGCATCCGTCGATAGCTTTTTGCAAAACTGGTGTTTATGCCTGTTCCAAACTAAAGGGCCTGTACTTACCTTATATCCCCAGTCCTTCAGTCGAAAAGCCATTTTTTCCATGGCGTGCACCGCTTTTGATTGCAATGGTGATCTGGGTAGTATCCAGGGCGCCGATGTATCTTTAGCTAAAGTGAATTTACCCACATTGTGGATATGGAGAGCACCTTTAGGCACAGTGGTTATTTGATTTACGGCCACAGATGCTTTCTTGCTGGCCTTCTTTTTATAAACTGACAACATGGTTTCCTGCAGCACATCTTCAAAAACCCCTTTTCTGAATGAAACAAAGTCGATTTCAACCGGGGAGGATTGGCGGCGGATATATGCACGTAGATTTTTGAAATATTCTCCGGATAAAAAACTTGTCGGCGTCAGAAAACTTACAATGCCATGCTGCTTTACCAGGTCAAATGCCAGGTGTGTAAAAAGACCATAAAGGTTAGGATGGCCATAAAGGCTTTCCTTAAACCTGTCACGGATATTATTAGTCAGCTTCAGCTTTCCGTAGGGAGGATTCCCAATTACCAGGTCAAACCGGTCAACCTCCGCTATGCTTTCTAGTTCCAGACTGTTACAAATACGAACCAGATTTTTCATCGGCATTCCTGCGCTCCTTATCAGATCCTTGAGTGCCACTTCCACGAAAACCTGCGTTAGCCATCCACCGAAAGGATCAATTTCCAGCCCTACCACATGAGTCTGAATATGTTGGACAATTTCAGCGGAAGATTTATCCTTAAGAGCTGCCTGAATTTTACGGCAAATAGGAGCAAGAAAGGCACCACCGCCACAGGCAGGATCCACCACCTTTGCCTTTGTCCAGCTTACCCCAGCACTTTCTGATATCTGAATCAAGCGGCTGGTTAATGCGGGCGGTGTATAAAAAACGCCATTGCTGGACCGGGTACTTTCAGGTAACACAGCAGTATAAACGTTTCCCAGTAAATAACCGGCTTCCACTACATCCAGGGCAGCAGCTGCTGTCCCCATAGCATAGGCTACTGCTATTACAGATTTATCCAGCTTTCCCGGCTCAAATAGTCCGGCAAACACCGGCAGCGGTTTGAGGTCCAGGTTTTGGCCATGTGTCTTTTGCCAGTACGCTTCAATAGTGCGGTATATGAATGTTTGCGCATGCAGTACCTGCCCCTCACCGAGCGTCCTGGCCCATGCTTTTGCCATTACTTTCCCGCATTCTAGGGTAGCCCGAGGGTCAGGATTATTAACAAACTCCTCAAAAGCCATTTCCCTTCTGTTAAATGGCTTTTTGTTCTTTAAAATATTGGTATATACAGACGTAGACATGGCGGAAATTTAAAACCAAAGATAAAAAATTTGGTTTTACGGGCTTACCTCCTTTTAAAAGGTTCCTTTTAGTAACTGCAGCCATGCTGCCGGAGGAGTTAAAATAGTTACTTCCGCGTTGTAGATCTCATGCCCTTCCCTGATAACATAATCTTTATGCACCCTCTCACCAGCGCTATAATACCGGGCCTTGGCAAGGTATTGCGGCATATCAATACCGCCTAAAAACCACATTGTTTTTTGCAGATGCTGATAGATCATGAAAAACAGCACATCAATCGGGTGATCTTTATGCCTTGCCGTTATCTGCGCAGTATAATACGGCTTAGGGGCAAATTTGCGTTTTACAGTCTTTACATCAATCCTGCGGCCATTCACTGTAAAATCCGGCTGTCCGGCAGCATTGTTTAAATGCCAATGAAACCCGGTAAACCCATTGGCTTTAAGCCAATGGTTAAAACAGATCTCGCCCAAGTCGCCCACCCACCGCATATTGGTGTCTTCTTCGACAAAAATATTAGCGTATTCGGCATCCCGCTTATTCCGGATATCCTTTGCCCTGATTTCCCATTCGAGAGGCACTGTAGATGTTAGCCATGAGTTATCAGACATGTTAAATATTCTTTATACAGGTCTTCTTGTTTCAGAGAGTTTATCAGGTCTGAACAGATAACACTCTTTCTGTCAGCGCTTTATCTTTAATTTAGTCATCAGTTAAATTGTTTTTTCTTTCTCTTCCGCAATGCCTATGGACATAATTGTTTAAACCCATTTTAGAAAGATAACATTTTTTTCAATTTGACAAATACTTGTAGAGCTCAAGCCACGATGTTGCCCATCCCCTATGCTC
>NZ_DASTRI010000265.1:0-61672 GCF_035761305.1 Chitinophaga sp.
TACGGGAGTTCACCGCCAGCACCTCAGATACTATACCCATGGCCGGCAGGATCACGATATACACTTCGGGGTGCCCCAGGAACCAGAACAAGTGCTGGTACAGGATGGCGCTACCGCCTTCGTTGGAAAGCGCCTTACCGGCAACGAAAAGATCGCTCAGGTAAAAGCTGGTGCCTGCATGACGGTCGAACAGCAGCAGGATAAAGCCTGACAGCAGTACCGGGAAGGATAACACCCCTAATACAGCAGTGAAGAAGAATGCCCAGATCGTCAGCGGCATCTTGGTCATGCTCATACCTTTGGTACGCATGTTCAGGATGGTGGAAATATAGTTCAAACCGCCTAACAGCTGTGACACTACAAACAGCGCCATGCTGGTAAGCCAGAGGTCCATACCTATTTTAGAACCGATAGAAGCATCGCCCAGGGCGCTCAGCGGAGGATAAGCGGTCCAACCGCCGGAAGCCGGACCTGTTTGTACAAACAGGGAGCAGGTCATTACAATGCTGGCCAGGAAGAAGAACCAGTAGCTCAGCATATTCATGAAGGGAGAAGCCATATCACGCGCACCCAACTGCAACGGTATCAGCAGGTTAGAGAAGGTGCCCGACAAGCCTGCCGTCAATACAAAGAATATCAGGATGGTACCGTGCATGGTTACCAGGGCATAATAAGCCTCCGGTGAAATACGGCCGCCTTTAGCCCAGTGGCCCAGGATAGACTCCAGGAATGGGAAGGTAGAGTCCGGGAAAGCCAGCTGTAAACGGAACAATACTGAAAAACCAGCGCCAATGATCGCCCAGATCATACCGGTGATCAGGAATTGCTTGGCTATCATTTTATGATCCAGGCTGAAAACGTACTTCGATATGAAGCTGTCTTCATGATGGTGATCATGCCCGTTGCCATGGTCATGCGCCGCTGCGCCGTGCGTTACCTCCTGATGACTGTGCAGGGTTGCTTCGTTACTCATAATCGGATCTATTTGGAAGTATCTTATGTTATGTCTTAAATAATAATGCTGTTCACAAATTTAGTGAATTAAAAAGCTGCCGCCACGCCTTTCTGGGCAGTGCTGTCCTTCGGCGCCTGCGGCTGTGCAGGTGCGCCGGAGCCTTGTGCTGCATGGGCCAGCTCATACTGTGATTTCTGTTTGGCGGTCCAGGCGTCAAACTCCTGTTGGGTTTCCACTACTATATTGGCTTTCATGGAGTAGTGACCGGCGCCGCACATCTGATCGCAGGAAATTTCGTATACAAAATCCGGGTTACCGGTTTTTTCCTTCATCTGCGCAGTGGTATACTTAGGCGTAAACCACAACGTGGTAGGAATACCAGGCACAGCGTCCATTTTCAGGCGGAAGTGCGACAGGCCTACGTCATGCACCACGTCACGGGAACCAATGATCAGCTTCACCGGCTTACCTACTACCAGGTGCATTTCTGTAGCCATAAAGTCGTCCTTGTTCAGGTCATCATCCCAATCCTGCCCAACAGGGTTGGTAGCATCATTGATATTTTTGAAATACTTGCTGCCCAGCTGCCCATCTTTACCCGGGTAGCGGATCAGCCAGTTGAACTGCTTACCGGTAATTTCCACCACCATTGCGTCTTTAGGCGCATCAGAGGTAATGCGGAACCAGTGGCGTAAGCCAATGGCTACCAGTATGGTCAGTGCAATGGCGGGGATCACGGTCCAGATCACTTCCAGCTTGTTATTGTGCGGGAAATAAAAAGCGGGCTTACCTTCTTTTTCCTGGTATTTGAATGCGAACCAGAACAGGAGCACCTGTGTAATTACAAACACAATACCTGTGATTACCAGCGTCCATACGATCATATTGTCAATGGAGTCGCCCTGCTCGGATGCGGCATCGCCTAATGTTAATATCTTTCCTTTCAACAGCTCATTGCAGTAATATACGCCAATGAGGCCCAGCACCAGGAAAGCGATCAGCAAAAAGCCGTTTATGCGGTTGTTCTGCTGGCGGGCCTTCTTTTCCCCTTTCAAAATGGACACATATTCACTCGCCTTCGCAATCTGGAAGATGACCACGAATATGAGCACAACAACTAAGACTGCTAAAAAACCTGACATTGCTATTTGAAATAATTAAGTTATCTAATGCTTTACGTTGTTACGGTTTCACTTCCTTTTGATCAGGTGTGGTGTACAATACTTTCTTTCAGGTAAGGGTGATTCCTGGGCACCAGCGAAGCTTTTGACAGCTGGTTAGCCACCACGAATATCAGCAATCCTGCGAAGCCCAGCCCTACTCCCAGCTCATACCACGGGAAATGCAGGTCTTTGGAGGTGGCGGGGGCTATCATCTGGAAGAAATCCAGCCAGTGGCCAAATATAGTCAATAAGGCCATATAGGTTACTGCAGTATAATTACGCTTGGTATCGCGTTTCATCAGCAACAGTATTGGCAACACAAAGTTTACGATCAGGTTCAGGAAGAACACGGGGCGGAACTGTCCCCAAACGCGGGGCTGGAAGTAAACGGTTTCTTCCGGGATGTTGGCATACCAGGTAAGCATATACTGGGCAAACCACAGGTAGGTCCAGAAAATGCTGAATGCAAATATGAATTTACCCAGGTCATGCAGGTGCTCTTCATTTACCATAGAAAGGTAACCATTGCGCTTCAGGTAAATCACGAACAGCGTTATGATGGCCAGGCCGGTTTCCCAGGTGCTGGCAAAGGTATACCAGCTATACAGGGTAGAGTACCAGTGAGGGTCTACGCTCATCAGCCACAGCCAGGGCGTGGTAGAACCTACGCTTAAAGTATATATTACGATGAACCCACCGCACCATACCGTATTCCTCCAAAGAATGCGGCGGCCGGATTCAGGGCTCAGATCCCAGGTATCTTCTTCCAGGGACATCCTGCGCAGCCTGATAGTAAAAAGTATCCACAGCCCAAGTGTGATTAAGGTAGCAATTGTAAAAAACGGTTTACCCAGGAACGCAGATTTTCCCTGCAGTATAGCATCGTGCTTCACCACTTCAGGGCTGGCCCAATGATACACCTGTTCCTTTTCACCAAAAAGCAATATCATTAATACCACAAACAGCACTCCTCCGAGTACAGGCACTGCCATGGAAATAGCTTCAGGAACGCGGCGGAAGGCAATTTGCCAGCCACCATGCGCCAGGGTGGTGGCAGCTATGAAAAATGTACCGCCTGCCAGTGCTGACAACAGGAAAAAGCTACTGTTTTGCAGGATGCCTCCCCAAAAACGGCCGGAAGCATGCTCGCCGCCCATGGCCACTAATCCGATCAATAAGGTGAGTACGCCAATGCCCATTAACACGAAGCTGGTCGTTTTTAATTTTGCCGGTACTACAAATTGGTCCTTCATTTGAAAATTTTTATTCGAGTCACTATATCTTTTACTTCCTTAGGAGGATAATAATCCTATTTAGCTGCCGTGCTGTCTGCCGGCGCAGCGGCGCCTGCGGCCGGTGCTGCTGCGGTATCTGCTGCCGGTTTGGAACCGCCGGGCTGCATGGTTTTGATGTAAGCGGCTATTTTCCAGCGCTGTTCACGATCCAGCTGGCTGGCATAGCTACCCATGGCGTTATAACCATAGGTCATTACGTGAAACAGGCGGCCTTCTGTGTAAGCTGATTTAGGTCCGCTTACCAGGTTTGCCGGCGCTGCCGGGTATGGGCCGTCGCCGCCTTTGTACAGGGGGCCGTTACCATCCAGGGCTGTACCGTGGCAGATAGCGCAATAGATATTAAATAAACGCTGTCCCTCCTTTACATCAGCCGCGCTAATGGTCAGCGGGTTCTTGGTAAGATTGGCCTGTGCCGTATCTTCTGCCTTCAGGTGATAGGGCAACAGCTCTCCTCTTTTTACAGTACCATCTACCGGCTTCATGCTGGCCAGCCGCTCGTTATAGAACTCATACGCACGGGATTCATACATATCTGGCATATAGATCCTGCCGGGCTTTCTGTGATGTTCTCCTGTGTTACAGGCCGCCAGTAAAGCTCCGCCTGCCAAAGCAGCTGCTACTAATATGTTGGAAGTCCTTTTCATTATTGTATTAAATAGTATTCTTCGTCTTATTATTAGTCAGGTGGCGCCTTGCGGTTTTCACCTGCATGTTATTCTCGTCTATCGGCATTATGCGTTCTGCGGAGTAGTGCGCTCTTCGAACAAGCGGGTTTCTTTGTCAAAACGGCCATACCACCATCCGGTTTCTGCAATCTGCTCATGAATTTCATGGGCACCCACGCTGCCAAGGAAGTTCTTTACATCCTCAGCGCTGGTTTTGCTGGTGATCTCTATCGCCATTACAAACTTATCGTCTGTCTGGCGCGGATGGAACACATGTTTTTTCACACCGGGCGCCAGCTGGCACAGGTAGCAAAAAGTGAGCATCATGCCTACTGCCGAGAACAATACGGTCAGCTCAAAGGTAATAGGTATGAAAGCCGGCAGCGAAAAGTGCGGCTTACCGCCTATGTTCATAGGCCAATCTGAGGTAAATACCCAGCTCATGAAAGACAGCGCTGTAGTAGTACCGGTAATACCATAAATGAAGCCGGCGGTATGCAGGCTGGTTTCGCGCAGACCCATGGCATGGTCCAGGCCATGCACCGGGAACGGCGTATAAACGTCATGGATTTTGTACCCGGCGGCACGTACCTTCTTTACTGCCGGAAACAGCACCGCCTCATCGTCAAAACAACCTACAACAAATTTTTTTGCAGCCATATTTAAAAAATTCAGAGTCTAAATTATGCTAACTTTTTAGTTACCGGCCGGCAGCGTGCATTATGGCCTGCTGCCTGCCTGCTTAGTGTGAATGCGCTACATCATGCGCAAACTTTTCCGGGCTTTCCTGCTCGTACTTCGTCATCTCGTTCTTAAAGCTTTCACCGGATGTTTTCAGCACGTGCTTGATTTCCGCGACGGCAATTACCGGGAAGTATTTGGCGAACAAGAAATAGCAGGTAAAGAACAAACCGAACGTACCCAGGTAGAACCCTACTTCGGGCCAGGCCGGGCTATAGTATACCCAGCTGGACGGCAGGTAGTCGCGGTACAGTGAGGTACAAATGATCACAAAACGTTCAAACCACATACCTATATTCACGAGGATAGACAGGATGAAAGTTACCATTACGTTCCTTCTCATTTTCCGGAACCAGAACACCTGGGGCGTAACCACGTTACAGGTCATCATAATATAGTAAGACCAGCCAAGAGGACCTGCGGCGCGGTACCTGTAAAACTCTGCAAATTCATATTCAACGCCTGAATACCACGCCATGAAAAGCTCTGTCAGGTAGGCGCAGCCCACAATAGAGCCGGTAAGCACAATTACCTTGTTCATCGCGTCCATGTGGCCGACTGTGATATAATCCTCCAGGCCTAACACCTTGCGGGTAATGATCAGCAGCGTTTGCACCATCGCAAACCCCGAGAAGATTGCACCAGCCACAAAGTAGGGCGGGAAGATGGTAGTATGCCAGCCTGGTATTACTGAAGTAGCAAAGTCAAAAGATACGATGGTGTGTACAGACAGTACCAGTGGTGTAGACAAGCCGGCGAGCACCAGTGAAAGGGATTCATGACGCTGCCAGTGTTTGGTGGAACCAGTCCAGCCGAAGGAGGTCATACCGTAAAACATTTTACGGAACTTGGTCTTGGCCCTGTCGCGTACTGTTGCCAGGTCAGGTATCAGACCTGAATACCAGAACAGCAGTGATACGGTGAAGTAAGTAGAGATTGCGAATACGTCCCACAGCAGCGGAGAGTTAAAGTTTACCCATACCGGGCCACGGGTATTCGGATAAGGCAGTACAAAGAAGGCCATCCACACACGGCCCATGTGAAAGATGGGGAACTGGCCGGCGCACATTACCGCAAAGATGGTCATGGCTTCCGCAGCGCGGTTCACCCCGGTGCGCCATCCCTGGCGGAACAGCAGCAGGATGGCGGAGATAAGCGTACCGGCGTGACCGATACCTACCCACCACACGAAGTTGGTAATATCCCAACCCCAACCAACGGTTTTATTCAGATTCCACACCCCAATACCATAATAAACTTCCCAGGTTACAGAAAATACCCCAAACGCCAGTAACGTGAGCGCTATGCCAAGGCCTATGTACCACAATTTACCCGGTTTGCGCTCAATGGGGCCGATAATATCTTCCGTTACCTTATGATAATCCTTTACCCCATCAACTAAAGGTTCTCTCAGTGTGGATTCGTACTTTAAATGCATAGTTCGTAAAGCTTTTAGCTGTTAGTTGCTGCTAGCAGCCCTTGTCTTTGTTATGATTTATCTCCCAGTTCTCAATCGTTGTCAGTTACCAGCTCCGGGCCAGGCCCGGAAGCTGCTGTTATGCATGATGCTCTTCTTTGAGCCTACCTTCTTTTTCCACAACTTCTTTGTTACGGACCTTAGCCAGGTAGTTTACAGAAGGCAGCGTGTGCAGCTCTTCCAATACATAATACAGCCTTTCCGTCTGCTCTTCATTCCGGATCTTAGATACACGGCTTTCTTTATCATTTACATTGCCGAATACAATCGCATCTGTGGGGCAGGCCTGCTGGCAGGCAGTTTTAGCTTCGCCATCCTTCATGGGGCGGCCGGCTTTCTTGGCAGCCAGCTTGGCATCCTGCAGGCGTTGTACGCAGAAAGAACATTTTTCCATTACACCGCGGCTGCGTACCACCACATCGGGGTTCAGCACCATACGGGTCAGGTTATCGTTCATATCGGAAACGTCGTACAGGTTGTTGTCAAAGCTGTCAGCACCGTTCCAGTCGCGCCAGTTGAAGCGGCGTACTTTATACGGGCAGTTGTTGGCGCAGTAGCGGGTACCGATACAACGGTTATACGCCATCTGGTTAAGACCTTCGGAGCTGTGCATGGTAGCAGCCACCGGACAAACGTTCTCACACGGCGCATTATCGCAGTGCTGGCACAGCATAGGCTGGAATATTACTTCCGGGTTGTTCTCGTCGCCGCTGAAGTAACGGTCAATACGGATCCAGTGCATTTCATGCGCCTTGATCACCTGCTCCTTACCTACTACAGAAACGTTGTTCTCGGCCTGGCAGGCTATGGTACATGCGCCGCAGCCAGTGCAGGAGTTCAGGTCTATAGACATACCCCATTTAATGCCGGGATAAGAATAGTTAGGATATAAGGTACCGTCTGCACGGTAATCTTTACCATATTTTTCCAGCTCTTCGCGGTCCTCATTTACCTCTTTCGGGTTCTTGATGAACTCTTCCAGGGTAGTTTCCTTGATGATAGGACGGCCTTCGTAGCTGTTATGCTGCTGTGTTAAGCCCAGGTCATATTTGGCACCGGTAGCTTCTATAGCTGCATCCGGAGCAAAGTAATCAAAGGTTTGGCCATTATAGCTTACCAGCGGATAAGCATTCTGACCCACACCACCGGCGGCTTTACCCGCATTCATGTTACGGCCATAACCAACGGCAATGGCTATCACATCGGGATGCATGCCTGGCACGATCAGCAGGGGCAGCTCTATTTGCCTGCCGTTCACTTTCACTCTCAGCACTTTCTTGCCTGCGTGAATTTCGTAGTCATCGCCCAGCTCTTCACCAAATTGTTTCGCACGGGTATTGGAGATGCAAATGTAGTTATCCCAGGTAGCGCGGGTAATGGGGTCGGGCATTTCCTGCAGCCAGGGGTTGTTAGCCAGCTTACCGTTACCGATAGCTACTTTTTCATACAGCACCAGCTCCAGGGCGCCGCCTTTTTTAGCGCTGTTGATTTTGGAGGCAGCATAGGCAATATCACCTGCAAAGGTAGCGCCGGCCAGGGCAGGCGCGGTTGCGGGCTCTATTACACCATCCTGCAGTGTTTTATCCCAGGCTTCCTGTCCGCCCAGCTTACCCATCCACTCATTCTTCAGGTAGTTTACCCAATTAGTAGACGCGTTACCGCTCCAGGCGAGCAGCGTATCTTGTATTGCACGGGTTTTGAACAGCGGTGCAATGGTAGGCTGTGTAAAGCTGAAGTAGCCGGTTTTGCCTTCTGCATCGCCCCAGCTTTCCAGGAAGTGATGGTCAGGCGCGGCATATTTGCACAGCTCAGAAGTTTCATCCTTGCGGTCGTTGAAAGTAACGGTGAGTTTGGCTTTCTTTAAACCTTCGGCAAACTGTTTGCCATCAAAATAATCATATACAGGGTTTACGCCGTATACCAGCAAAGCGCCTACGCTGCCGGCATTCAGGTCTTTCACCAGCTGTACCATATCACTGTCAATACCCTGGCGGTAGTTGGAAGTGGTAGCCCAGTCAATGGTAGTACCGTTAGCGCCTATGATGTCGTTAATAGCGTTTACGATCAGCTGCACATTCACATCATTGGAACCGGAAACCACCAGCGCTTTACCATGGTTGGCTTTCAGCGCCTGTGCCGCCTTTTTTATACCGTCGGCCACACGTTTGTCGGCAATGGCCGGCGCGCTAACAGAGCCGCCCAGTGCGCTGAACAGGGCCAGCGCAACAGCGCCGGTTTCAGAGGGTTTATGTGTATATCTTTCGTCAGCATTAGCGCCGGTGAGGCTCATGGTGCTTTCAAACTGGAAATGCTTGCTCATTTCCGGCTTTTCCTGGTTGATCTTACGGGTAGCGGCATAAGCCTTGTTAAACTCAGCCGGGTTTAACCAGTTGCCCAGGAAGTCGGCGGCCAGGCTTACTATCACTTTTGCATTTTCAAAGTGGTAAGAAGGCAACGTTCTTTTACCATAAGCTGCTTCGTTGGCCAGCAGCATACCGGAGTAAGATACCGCATCATAAGTTACATGGCGGGAGTTGGGATATTTAGCCAGGAATTCGCCGATCAGCTTTTTAGTGCTGGGGCTCAGGATGGTGGAGCTCAGTAATACTACCGGCTGCCCGCCCAGTGCGCCCAGGGCTGCGGTTACCTGTTTATCCAATTCAGCCCAGGTGGTTTCTGTACCATTAATGGTAGGATAACGTAAACGGGCAGTATCATAAAGGCTCAGTACGGAGCCCTGTACTTTAGCAGTAGTAGCACCGCGGGTAACGGAGCTTAAAGTATTTCCTTCTATTTTGATGGGACGGCCTTCACGGGTTTTAACCACCACAGGCACATATTCACCGTCTACAGCATAGGTAGAAGCATAGTAGTTAGGAACGCCGGGCGTAATTTCTTCCGGCTTATTAACGTAAGGGATAGCTTTTTTAACCGGAATTTCACAACTGGCAGCTATGGTAGCGGCAGCGGTAGTAAAACCCAGGTATTTCAGGAAGTCCCGGCGGGGGGTTGTAGCGCCCAGCAGGCTCTCACTCTCATCAAACGGCAGCTCTTCCCCAAACTCATTCTTCACATTTTCCTGATGCGCTTTGGTATTATGCAACTCCTCCAGGCCTTTCCAATACTTTTTCTGCTCCATGTTATTTATTACGAGTTACGTGATTGTTATTGATTAAACGAAGACAGGCTCTCAAAGGCGTAATGCAGATCTCCTGCTTCTTATTATTTATTACCTCAATTATTAATAGTGACATTTCTGACATTCAGTACCACCGGCCATTTCAACCGTTACACTGTCGATCTTGCCTTCTTTGATTTCCTGGTGGAACTTCTCAAAAATGCTGAAGTATTTGTTGTCTGCAAATTGCACTTTAGTGGTGCGGTGGCAGTTAATACACCAACCCATTGACAGCTCGGCAAACTGTTTTACCTCATCCATATCCTGAATAGGACCATGGCAGGTTTGACATTGCTGCTTACCGGCCACCACGTGTTGGGAGTGGTTAAAGTAAACGTGGTCGGGCAGTGCGTGGATCCTGGTCCACTCAATAGGTTTACCGGGTTTGGTATATTTCTGGGTTTGCGGATCCCAGCCTATGTAGTCATATAATTTTGCGATTTCCGCAGTACCGTTGATCTTCTTACCTTCTGCAGTGTACAGGTCGGGGCCATGGTATTCATTAATGGCTTTGTGACAGTTCATACAGATATTTTCAGAAGGGATCATGGCATGCTTGCTCTTTTCAGCACCGGCGTGGCAATACAAACAGTTGATCTGGTTAATGCCTGCGTGCACTTTGTGAGAGTAGTGGATGGGCTGCTCCGGCATGTAGCCTTTCTGGCGGCCCAGGCCAATGGCGCCCTGTACCAGGAAGTAGCCGCCAACCATAAACAGCACTACTATGCCAATGGCGATGTAAGCCTTATTCTTATAGAAGGGAACCGGTTCCGGTGTGGCTACGCCCTCCTTATCGGCAGCCAGCTTATTCAGGTTGCTGTTGATCTGCATCAGGATCAGGGCTACCACAGCCAGGATCAGCGTTACGATGCCGAACAGCAGGCTGTTATCCTCACCGCCTCCCTGTGCAGCTGCGCCAGCTGCGGCGCCAGCGCCAGGCGCAGGAGCAGCGGCTTCTTTATCACCCTCCTGCTTAATATAAGCCAGGATGTTATCAATATCTTCATCTGTAAACGATGGGAACGCAGGCATGGCCTGCTTGTTGTATTCGTTGTACAGGGTGTTGGCATACTGATCACCTGTTGCTAACACAGAAGCGGAGTTATGAATCCATTGGTGCAATAATTTCTTATCAGACCATCTTTCTTCTACTCCCTTCAGGGCAGGACCAGTAACCCGCTTATGAACATTATGGCAGGATGCGCAATTTTGCTGGAACAGTGCTTTACCCTTAGCCGGATCTGCTGCTTTAACTGTTGTTGAAACCGAGAGTACAAGACCCGCGCATAGGATAAGAACACTCACCAAATGCTTGCGCAAACGAATGGAAACACGACGATACACAGCCTATTAAGTTTAGATTTGACCTTAGTTTCTTAAAAGTGCCAGCAAAAATAAGACACAATGTTGACAATTTATCAACAAATAAAAAATTATTTGGTTGTAGCTATAACTCTTTTTTCTATACATAAGGACTTTACAAGGCAAATTTTATGATAAATATCATGTAATGAAATTATTTGTTATGAATCCGGTATTACGCATATATTATGGTATGACTTATGACAATTATTGAATGACCTATTTATAATTGTTGTGTGCTTTAGACGATAATTATTTTTAATTGATTTTTTAATTGACGTAATTTTAAACTACCCCTTTAAAAAAAACTTCCCATGTTATACCGTGCCTTAATTTTTACCACCATACTGGGAATATTATTTTCCGCCTGCGGTTCCGGCTCCCGGCAGCCGGCAGCCGATACCAGTGCGCTGCTGGCTACAGACAGTGCCCACAGCAACATTCATCCCGCAGGCAGCTACCAGGGCACCCTGCCCTGCGCCGATTGCCCCGGCATTGATTACCAGATCAGCCTGTATGACGATAACCATTACAGAACGCTGATGGTGTACCGCGACCGTAACAACAACCGCCCGGTAATTGACACCGGTACCTGGCAGATGGAGCAGGACACGCTGGTGCGTATTATCCTGGGCGGGAAGCATAAGCAGCTATTCCGTTTTGAGGACGGCCGCCTGTACCAGCTGAATGAACACGGACAGCCCATTACCGGCGCCCTGGCAGATAATTATATATTAAGGCCGGTAAAAAGTATTGACCGTGGCCGCCTGCAGGAAAAGGCCGCGGCCGGCATTGACTTTTTAGCCGCAGGCACCCGCCCGGGCTGGAACCTGGAAATAGACCACCAAAAAACCATTTCCTTTCATATAACAAACGGCGACTCCCTGCGGGTACCCATGCCCCGCGCCCGGCCCAATACCGATACGCTGAAGGTGTATACTGCCAAAACCGAAACAGCGGAATTCATTCTCACCATCCGCAACGCGGCCTGTATGGATGATGCCAGCGGCTTTATGCATCCCTATTCCGTGGAGGTGCAAATGAAAGACAGCACCTACCGGGGCTGCGGAGAGTATTTATAATCACTACCTTTGCGCTGGTTAAAAAACAGCACAGGTTTTGAAAAATATTGCCATTTTTGCTTCAGGAGCGGGCAGCAACGCCCAAAAGATCATAGACCATTTTAAGCACTCCGCCATTGCCAGGGTTACGCTGATCCTGTGCAATAAGCCGGACGCCGGTGTATTCCGGATAGCAGAAAAAGAGAACATACCCGCCATCCTGATAGAAAAAGAGGCTTTTTTCCGTGGAGATGATTATGTGCAGCTGCTGCAACGGGAACAGATAGACCTGGTGGTGCTGGCCGGCTTTTTATGGAAGGTGCCTGCGAACTTAGTGCAGGCATTTGCCAACCGTATTATTAATATACACCCGGCCCTGCTGCCCAAATACGGTGGTAAAGGTATGTACGGACATTTTGTGCACGAAGCCGTTATTAATGCCGGCGACCCTGAAAGCGGCATCACCATTCATTATGTGAACGAACAATATGACGATGGCGCTACCATTTTACAGGAACGCTGCGCCATAGTACCAGGCGATACGCCGGAGTCACTGGCAAAAAAAGTACAGGTGCTGGAGCATACCTGGTATCCCGTAATTGTGGAACGATTATTGACTAACCAGGGCAATCGGCATTAGCTGAATATGCTGATTATCCCCCAGTTTGTTTTTATGAAACGCACACTGTTGGTTTTATTGTTTGTATGCTGTTATGCGCTTACGGCCGGCGCACAGGAACGGCAGGCCCAAACATTCCGTAACAGCACCTACATTAAAGTAAACCCCACCACCCTTATTAATGAGCTGGATGTGTATGTGGAACAGGAGCTGACTGAAAAGCTCAGCCTGGAGCTTGGTATTTCCGGCATTTATACCGACTATCCCGATTACCTGCTGGCCAAAAAAATTGATATCGGACAAAAGAAACCCGACATCAGTACCGAACAGTTTGTGGAAGGCCGGGGCCTGGGTTTCCGGGCAGCGCTGCGCTGGTACATTTTTTCCCTTTATAATGGCAACTCCCGTGCCGGCGGCACCTACTTTCAGCCGGTGCTGTTCTATAAAAAGGTATTTTATCCCAATGAACCGGTAACCATTAATGATACCGAGTATAAAGAGTCGGCCAGCAAGCACGTATACGGGCTGCAGTTTCTCCTGGGCAGGCAGTTCACCAAAGGTAAAATAGTATTTGACCCCTATATAGGATTAGGCATCCGCAGCAAAATCTACTACTACCACAATTACCATGATAACAATGGAATAGCGCAGGCAGATGACGGCAAACTGGTAAGCGTGCTCCCAAGCCTGCAGTTGGGCATTAAACTGGGGCTGAAGCTGTAATATCCATATGACCGGCACAGGCCTTTTGCAAAATGTGCAATAACTGCTTGCCATCTATATACCCGCTGTAGCGGAAGATAATATGGTACTGCTCATCCAGCAATACAAAGGAAGGGTACAATGCCGCCTTTTCTCCCCGCATCAGCAACGCCGCCAGCTCATTCATGCCGCTGCCGTTACCTCTTGGCTGAAATGCATATTTTTTCCCTTTAAAGTAAACGGGCTGCTGCTGCTCAGCATCCAGTGAAACGCTGTAAAAGCAGCTGTTCAGCAGCTGTACCACTGCTTTGTTCTGCAGGGTGGTATGTTCCATCATATTACAGTAGGCGCACCAGCTGGTGCGGATCAATACAAAGGTTTTACGCGGGGCCGCCTGTACTGCGCTATCCAGCTGCTCAAAAGTGGTATAATGCACCTGGGCCGGCGCCACAGCCGCCAGCAACAGGTAAAGAGCGATAAGTGAGCAACACCGCATGAATGAAATTACGAATTATCAATTACGAATTACGAATTATGCCTGCATTGGCTGCTTACCACATTCGTTAAAATAAAATACATAATTAACTACTGTACCGTCCATCTTATTCCTAAAAACCCCCTGATTCCCTGGTTAGATGCATACACGTAGCTGGTATCGAAAGTAAGCGCATAGGGATTATCTGCGGCAGGCACCGCATTGCCCCGCGCATCAAATATCACTTTTTTATCAAAGGGATCAAAGGACCGGGCAATGGCATCTTTACGGGGCCTGAAATTCAGCAGGTTTTTAACGCCACCGTACACCTCCCATCCACGGGTGCATTTTTTAGTAAGCTGTATATTCTGCAGGCTCCATACCGGCGAGCTGGCAGGCCTTGGATCGAGGCTGCCCTGTAATGGCAGGCGCATAGGTCCGTATAAATTGCCGGTATAATCCGCTGTTATTCCCCACCGGGTAAAGGTGTAGGAAACCGTCCAGGTAGCGGAAGCCCTTTCCGTAAGCAAAGGCCGCTCCTTTATGGTTTGCCCGCCCTGGTTAATTACAGTGTACACATCCATTAAAGTGGCGCCGGCCAGTATCTTTAACGGAAAAGAAAAAGCAGCGTCGGCATTCAGGCTTAGTCCGCGGGATATCGCATAACCATCCAGGTTGCTGTAAATGATCTCATTTGGATTACTGGTATAATCCGGGATGATCTTGTTGCTGAAGCGGGTATAAAAGGCCGACATATCCAGGCCCAGGTATACATTGTTCAGGTTCATCTTTTTTACATAGTTCAGGTTCACGTTCCAGCTTTTTTCCGGTTGCAGGTTTTCCGTGATCTTTACCTGCCGGGCGCCGGTAAGCGCTGCATGATCTTCCGTAAAAACAGATACTACCCGGTAACCGGTGCCTACATTTAACCGCAGCACATTCTGCTCATCGGGCGCCCATTTATAGGCCAGCCGCGGCGTAAATATGTTGCAATGAACGGAGTTGTAGTCGTAGCGCATGCCCAGCAACAGCGTATGCTTTGGAAACAGCTTTATTTCATCCTGTACAAACACGCCAGGCAGGCAGGTGTTATTGGGCGCATCCACGGGGCCATAGTTTGCCGGCCTTTCGGTGGCCACGGTGTTATCATTATAATAGGTGTAACGGAAAGGGATACCCGTTAACAGGTTATGTTTGCCCAGCTGCTTGTCCCACGTAAGCTGCGCAAAGGCTATTTCCTGGTTGGCCAGGAACCGGTTTTTACCGTAGGCGGAGTTCTGTTCATGCAGGTTAAAAGAATATTGCAGCATAACCTTTTCCTTTACCGGCAGCTGGTAAACGCCTATCAGCTCCAGGCGGTTGGTACGGATGCTTTCGCCATATATACTGTCTGTACCACGCCAGTGAGGCGTCCATTGCACCTGCCCGCCCCACCGGTCTTCATAATAATAGCGGGCGGCCAGGGAGGCTACACGCTGCTGCCTTCGGGCAAAGGTCCATTTATTGAATATGGATATGCGGTGCTGCAGCGTTACATCTGTAAACCCGTCGCCGTTATTATCTACCGGATGCTGGTAATTGAAGTAGTTAATTCCCAGCAGCGATTTGCTTTTGCCGGCGTTAATGCGCAGGCCAATGTCTGCGTTGTACTCCTGCCAGGTGGTGCTGAATACATCTGCCGTAAGCAACGGCGCATGGGAAGGATCTTTGGTAATGACGTTAATAAGCCCTGCTACAGCTTCAGAACCATACAGGGTAGACGCCGGCCCTTTCACAATCTCTACCCTTTCCACCAGGCTGTTCGGAATGCCGGACAGGCCGTATACGGTAGACAGTGCGCTTACAATAGGCATACCG
This sequence comes from Chitinophaga sp., assembly GCF_035761305.1. Lineage (GTDB taxonomy): Bacteria > Bacteroidota > Bacteroidia > Chitinophagales > Chitinophagaceae > Chitinophaga. The sequence continues at coordinate 15,551 of NZ_DASTRI010000265.1, forward strand.
TCTATCATCACCATAGTGTAAGGGCCTTCCAAACCATTAATGTGAATATCGCCGGTATTGCACACATTACAGTTCAGCTGCGGCCTTACGCCGTTTACGTTTTGCAGGGCATCAAACAGGCTGGGGGTTGGATTTTTGCGGAAGAAGAGGGGAGTAAACACATCTACCGGTACCGGGCTTTCCATTTTAGATACGGGCTTCAACGTGCCGGTTACCACTACTTCATTTAAACTGGACGCAGCGGGCTGCAGTTGTATGTGCTGGCGGTTGGTGGCGCCAGCTTTTATTTGCACGGCCTGTACATGCCTTACAAAGCCCACAGCGCTTACCTGCAGCTGGTGGCGGCCGGGCGGCAGGCCGTTCAGCTCATAGGCGCCGCTGGTATCTGTAACAGTACCGGTTTTAATATCGGTAAAGCCAATACTGGCAAAAGGCACCGGCCTACCGTTTGCCAGCACTGTTCCTTTCAGCCGGCCGGTTGGTACGGTTTGGCCCCGGCTACCCACCGCCAGCAGGCATAAAAAAATTATGCAACGTACTGTTTTGGCCATTTGAAGTATTTTCTTAGCAAATTTATGTTATAGAATACAAGTGTTCTAAATTATTATTTAGACTAACCTAAATAAAATGATCTACAACATTGGAAACGGATCGTCAAAGGCGCACCCTTCCTGCCAGCTTTTTACTTCCGGCGGAGTGCACAGGCAGGCATTCAGCTCCTGCGTAATACGGTCGGGGCGCAGCTCCTGTCCGATGATCACAATTTCATTATAGCGATCAGCAAACTGCGGATGCCAACGGTTAGCCAGCAGCTCGTAGGATGCGCGGTCCATTTGCCATTGCTGCCTGGGAACAGCGCACCACCAAAAGCCGGCTTTATCCGCCCGCAGGGAGGGGCCGGCCTGGCTCCAGTTCACGGCTATGTGCGGGCGGGAAGCCAGCCATAGCAATCCCTTGCTGCGCAGAATATTGCCGTGCCACTGCTCATTAATATAGCGCCATAAACGCGCGGGGTGAAAAGGCTCCCGGCTGCGGTACACAAAAGAAGTAATGCCGTATTCTTCTGTTTCAGGCATATGTGCGCCTTCCAGCTCCGCCATCCAGCCGGCGCTTTGAGAGGTTTGCTCAAAATCAAAAAGACCGGTGTTCAGTATCTCTGCCGGCGGCACCATGCCGTTCACACTCTCAATAATGCGCGCTACCGCATTCAGCTTGCGCAACACCGCCTTTAGTGTGCCCAGCTGCCCGGGCGTTACCAGGTCGCACTTGTTCACCACAATTACATTGGCAAACTCTACCTGCTCCGTAAGCAGGTTTACCAGGGTGCGTTCGTCGGCTGTGTTGCCTGTTAACCCGCGGTCCTGCAGCAGTGCAATGCTGTTAAAATCCCTGCTGAAATTATAGGCGTCTACCACGGTTACCAGTGTGTCCAGCCGGCTTACGCGGCTCAGGTCTATCCGGCTTTGCTCATCCTGGTAGCAAAAGGTTTGCGCTACCGGCAGCGGTTCAGAAATGCCGGTAGATTCTATAAGCAAATAATCAAACCGCTGTTGTTCCGCCAGCGCCGCTACTTCGCGCAGCAGATCTTCCCGCAGGGTACAGCATATGCAGCCGTTGCTCATCTCAACCAGCTGCTCTTCGGTGCGGTGCAGCACCTGCTCATTTTTAACCAGCTGCGCATCTATATTCACCTCACTCATGTCATTCACTATAACGGCTACACGCAAATTCTGACGGTTATGCAGCACATGGTTGAGCAGCGTGGTTTTACCGGCGCCTAAAAAGCCGCTCAGCACCGTAACGGGTAACTTTTTCATGGTATTATGTATATGGTGGTATTAATGCATCCTGCATTTATGCAGGTTGCGGATATGTGCGATAATGATGCATACGGCGCCTGCTGCAATAACAGCCGGTTGCCATGCCGGCGGCAGGCTATAATGCCCCAGCAGCAGCCCGGCGAAGCCCGCCAGGAACCAAAGCAGCGGCTGTAGCTGCCGGTAACGGCGATAGCCTTTTAACAATGCTGCAACGCCTATTACAAAGGTGCATGCCAGCAGGGCGTGCTCCAATTTTTCATTCCCTTGCATACGCAAACCCAACAGGGGTAGCAGGGTAACCAATACCGGCAGTACTGCGCAGTGTACGGCACAAAGCAGGGAGGCGCCAATTCCCAGCGCATCCAGGTTTAGCTTACGCAACAATTTTCCAGGCATGCCACAAAGCTATGTATTATTTGCAACAATGTTGCAAATAGTTTTATGCATGATAACTTCTGCCGCGCAGTCAAACGGCAATCCTGCCCCTGCCTGCATATGCGCCGGAAACCGCCCCCGTAGCCGCTCACCTGCTACCACGCCCGCCGCCTTCCCGGAATGCATGTTTTTGTTGTACCTTTACAGATACATTAAAGCAGGGGGTTGTATGTCAAAAAAAACAATATTCTTAATCATTTTCTTTGCACTGCTCAGCATCACCTTTTTAGGGTATGCCGGCTTTGTAACCATGCAGGAAACAGGCAGCTTTTTCGGGAAAGAGAAGTTACCGGTGCTGGGTAGCCCCGGCCATACAATAGGCGGGTTTTCTTTTACCAACCAGGAGGGCCGCACCATTACCAGCAAGGATGTAACAGGCAAAATATACGTATCGGAATATTTTTTCACCACCTGCACCGGCATTTGTCCCAGGATGAACCGGAACATGGAAAAAGTATATGCCAGGTATAAGGATAACCCGAATTTTCTTATTCTTTCCCATACCGTAGATCCTGACCACGACAGCGTACCGGTACTGAAAGCCTATGCGGAAAAACACGGTGCGGATGCGCGTAACTGGTGGTTCCTTACCGGCCCAAAGAAAGAGCTGTATAAGCTGGCACGGCAGGGCTATATGCTGGACGACGGCACCTATACCGGTGAAGAAGATTTTGTGCATACCCAGTGGTTTGCCCTGGTTGACGGCGAAGGCCGGGTACGCGGGTTGTATGAAGGAACAAAAAAGTCGGACATTGATAAGCTGATCAATGATATTGACCGGCTAATGAACGAATAGATTTTAGTGTGATTGAATTTATGTGCAGTTATTAATTTTTCATTGCCATGAAAAATAACAAAGACCAGATTACCGATATATTGCGGAACAGCCATTTAAGCGTAACGGAAACCCGGGTAAAAATACTGGAGCTGTTCATGAAAAGCAATGGTGCGCTGGAGCATAGCGATTTTGAGAAAAAGCTGGCTGGCCAGGCGTTTGACCGGGTTACCATTTACCGTACGCTGCAGGCTTTTATTGATAAAGGCATTATCCATAAAATACCTACTACAGATACCAGCGTACAGTATGCGCTATGCAAATCAGAATGCTCCCCCGAGCACCATCATGATCATCATGTGCATTTTAAATGCGAAGAATGTGGCAATACCCTTTGCCTCGACGACACGGATATACCGGTTATACAGCTGCCTAAGGGATATGCGGCGCATAATATTGAAGTAGTGGTAAGCGGGGTTTGTAAAGCGTGTAAGTAGCGTATTAAGGTTTAACCAATAATAAAAGAGGCTGCATCATGTTTCTATGACGCAGCCTCTTTTTTATATTCAATTGCCGTTATTTATCAGCTATAATAGCATGCAGCTCCTGCTGTACAAAATCGGCCAGCTCCTTTACATAAGCAGGTGAAAAGTCAAAGCGGATGCCTGCTGTTTTATACAGCTCCGGCAAGGTGCGGGTGCCGCCCAGGCTTAGCGCTTTTACATAATTGTCCAGCGCCTGCTGCTTATTTTCCTTATACTGCTTCCACATGGCAATAGCGCCCAGCTGCGCAATGCCGTACTCAATGTAATAGAATGGCACTTCAAACAGGTGCAGCTGCCTTTGCCAGCTAATGGCGCGGTAGGCTTCCAGCCCGCTCCAGTCAACCATATCTGTTGTAAACTCGTTCAGGATATTCACCCAGGCCGCCGTACGTTCTTCTACCGTGTGCTGCGGGTGCTCGTATACCCAATGCTGGAACTTATCTATCGTAGCTATCCAGGGGAAGATGGTGATGGCGCGTTCCAGCTGCTGCATTTTAGCGCGGCGCAGCTCCTCCTTATCGCTGAAAAATATATCCCAGTGGTCCATCGTGAACAGCTCCATGCTCATGCTGGCCACCTCCGCTATTTCCATAGGGTATTCCTTAAAGGCGCTCAGCGGCAGGTAATGGCTCAGGAACGAATGCACGGCGTGCCCGCCTTCATGCACCATGGTGGTAAGGTCTTTCATTTGCCCGGCGGCATTCATGAAAATAAAGGGCACCCCGGTTTCTGCCAGCGGGCAGTTGTAGCCACCGGGCGCTTTGCCTTTGCGGCTTTCCAGGTCCAGGCGGCCCATTTGCTGCATTACGCGCAGGCAGTTGCCAAAGAAAGGCCCCAGCTCGTCAAAGCAGGCAATGGCTTTATTAACCAGCTCCGCGCCGGTATGAAAGGGCTCCAGCGGCGTGGTACCCGGCGCTTCTGCATCAGCATCCCAGGGTTTCAGCACCTCTAATCCCAGCTTTTTGGCCTGGCGTTGCTGAATGTCTTTTACCAGCGGCAGTATATGCTCTTTTACAGCGGCATGAAACTGGAAGCAGTCCTCTTTGGTATAGTCAAAGCGGCCCAGGTCTTCAAACTTATAATCGCGGTAATTGGCAAAGCCCGCATTTTTGGCTACCTGGTCGCGCTTTTCCACCAGCGCGGTGTACAGCTTATCCAGGGTGTCTTTATCCTGCAGGCGGCGCTCATTGGTTTTGCGGAATACTTCTTCCCGCAGGGCGCGGTCGCTGTTTTCCAGGAACTTGGCGGCCTGCTGCAGCGTATATTCCTGCCCGTTCACCTCAATGGTCATTTTACCGGATATTACGCCATATTGCTGTGCCATTACGCTCAGCTCCGCCAGCAGCGGCACATTCTGTTCACGGAACAGCTTTACCTGCTTGCGCACGCTGCGCAGGTAAGTGGCATAATCATCGCCCAGCTCTTTGGAAAGATCGGTATTCAGCAGCTTGCGGTTCAGCGCATCGGCATAAGGTTGCAGCTTGGGCTGTATTTCCATACAGAAATAAGTAAAGGCTTCCTCCAGCTGTTTATCGGTGGTATCACAGGTCATACGTATCTGGCGCCAGCAGGCGTCTTCACTTACCACTGCTTCCAGCTCGCTGATGTCTTTCAACCATTGCTCCAGCTCAGCCAGGTTATTGAGGGGGCGTTGTTTCAGCTCTTCAAAATATGGCTGCAGCGCCTCCCAGGTAGTAACGGTAAAGTTCTCCGGCAAAAAACGGCGGGGCAGCTTTTCAATATTTGCATTTAAAGTTTCCATTTTACTAAGATAATTATGAATTATCAATTACGAATTCGTAATGGCTGTTAAAGTAATGATAATTAGGAGAGGGCATTCCGCTTTTACAGGCAATGCCTTTGAAAATTTATTGTGTGAATAGAAAAAGCTGGTGATAGGGGTCAGATGCTTTAAAAGGGCTATTGGCATGGTCGCGCAGCTGCCTGAAAACGCTGCGCTAAACCTTTTGCTGTTGATAAGTGAAGCAGCAATTGTCAATTACGAACCGGGGATGTTAGCGCTACAACTGCACTTCGCCCCTAGTCCGTAATTGACAATCCGTGATTATTATTCTTCTGTTTTCTTTTTGCGGGTAGTTTTTTTCGGCGCAGCGGCTTCGTCACCGGCTGCGTCTTCCTTCTTAGCTTTAGCAGCTTTTTTAGCAGGCTTTTCAGCAGGAGCTGCGGCATCGGCTTCTTCTTTTTCCCTGGCGGCTGCTTTGGGCGCTTTTGCTTTTTTAGCCGGCTTTTCTTCTGCTACTGCTTCCGGTGCAGGCGAAGGTTCACCTACCAGCGCTTCGGCCGGTGTTTCTGTGCCCTCCCCTTCCTGCGGGTTCAGTATCTCATCAAATTTCAGCAGGTCATTCGTCTTCAGGATGGCATACCATTTTACCATCTTTTTCATATCGCTCACATATACCTTCTCCTCATCAAAGGTGGGATATACGTTCCTGAAATAAGCCTTAATAGCGTTGTTGTCGGCATTGGCGGCCACTATCTGATGCTCCGCTTCTTTTTCCTGCATGGCTTTAAACACCTCTGCCAGGTTTACATTATCGCCGGTGGTGAATACTTCAATACTCTCCAGTGGGGTAAAGTTGTGTACACGGGATGAAACAAAGCGGGTGCTTTTGTCTTCCAGAGAACGAACAATAGCGCCGTCCTGTTTACTGGCTAATAATTGAAACAATCCGCCCAGACCGGTTACTGCAACAATTTCTCTATACTGCATGTTCAAATTTTTAGGAGGGCAAATATAAATAATTAATTTAAGATGGTTACCCGGTGATTTACAGGATTTTTAGTTTAAACGCCGGGCCACCACCACAGGTAGTTTCCAGCGTTTTACATGTCCCTGCCCGTCAAAAATTTCTGTAAATACAATGTAAATGCCAACCGGCAGCTGCTGTTTGCTTTCTCCCAGGCCGTCCCAGATAATATTATTGCTGTTGCCAAGCACCCCGTTTTGCAGCAATTGCCGCACCGGCCGGCCCTGTGCGTCGAAAATGGTGATGTTGCCAATATAGCCCGGCGCCGGCAGCCGGCAGGTAATTACGGCCAGGTCATCCATACCATCATTATCCGGCGATACTACCGCAGGGTGCAGGCTTACCTCCCCGGCTGCTGTTTCCTGCAGGTTCAGTTGCTGGGAGTTTACATAACCCGGAGTGGCGTAGCCCGCGGTAACCGCAGCCGGGTGCCAGTTAGCATCATCGCCGGTGGGCTGCGCGGTGCTGAGGCGCTCCAGCGATACGCCTTTGGTGTTGCCTGCAAGCGACAGCTGCATACCCGGTGTATAAGAAAAAAGGTCAACCGTGCTGTTAAAGGTATTATACAGGCCTACAGTTCCTCCGTCATTCGGGAAAGCAGGCAGGTTAACGACCTGTAATAAATTTTCCCAGGCCTTACAGGTATAACCACGGCACAAGGCTTCGGGGTCGCGGGTAAGGGCCAGGTATTGGCCGGGCAGCAGCAGCCGGGGTGTTTTGCTTAATGGCACCGGCGCGCCGGGCTGCCCGTCACGGTCTACCATAGCCAGGTACAGCTGCTGTAAATCCACAGCCCGGGCGCTGCGGTTATACAGCTCTATAAATTCCGGGGCGGCCGGTTTAGGATCAAAAAGCAGCTCATTGATCACTATCATTCCGCTGTCGGCCATTACCGGCAGGGCCAGCACAGCGGTATCAAGGGCGCTTACGGGCTGCCCGGTGCAGTCCGTAACATCTTTTACCCGTAAGGTGTAAATACCTTGCAACGGCGCTGACAGCAGCAGCTGTACCGTATTAAACAACGGAGGCACCGCCGTAGCAGCGGCTACATGCAGCAGCCCCGTTGTTAGCTGGTAATGTGCGGGATCAACAGCTGCCAGGCTATCCACTGCTTTGCTGAAGTAAAGCCCGGCATGCAGGCTATCGGACATATACGCCCGCAGCAGGTCCGGCAGGGAGGTGTCTGCACGGGTAGTGGCCACGGAGTTAGGCTTGCCGGGCGTGCTGCCCGTAGCGGCTGTTGCAGCCCGCCAGTTCAGTCCACCACTGCAGGGTGCAGCAGCCGACATCATTTCCAGGCTCCAGCCGCCGTTCTCTTTACCGGCAGCTGCATACCAGGCTTTATCATAGGCCACTGCATGCATAACTGCGCCGGCAGCATTGTACAGCACCAGGGTATCTGCGTCATTGCCCAGGGCAGGGAAATCATCCAACCCCAATACATTAATACTGCTGTCAAACAGGGTTGCTTTGCTGCGCGGGCACAATACCAGCAAACCGCCGGCAGGCAGCTGGTAAAAAGGCAGCATAGCCTGGCCGGTGCCGGCTGCCAGCCGCCAGCTCTGCAGCGATACCGGGTGAGGCGCTGTGTTCCGCAGCTCAATAAACTCCGGCAGCGGCGGGCCTACGGCTGGTTCAGGATCGGGAAATATTTCGTTTATCAATACACCATAACGGCCGGGTTGATAATACAGGAACGGCAGTGTTACGGTAGGCATCGCGTTGCCTGCCAGGTCGGTGATGCCCTGCACCTGTAAACGCATTGTATCGCCATTGGGAAAAGCAGCGGCGAAATACAGGTGTATGCCATCTGCCGCCAGTTGTACAGCGGCGGGCGCGCCGGCATTATTACCGGCCCGGTAATGGGCCGGCAGTTGAGCGGCGCTGTCTACCGGCTCCGTGAACTGCAGCAGCAGCTCATGATCATTGAGCACAGCAACGGTTTTTACCGCCGGCGCCACGGTATCTTTCACCAGCGGCACTACGGTTACATCATCAAAAAAGTGTTGCTGAAAAAAGCCCGGGGTAGACTGCCTTATCAGTATGCCAAAGCAGGCGGCGGCTACCGGCGGGGCCGCGGTGGCTGTGCCCTGCAGCACATAGTACCGGCCGGTGCCGGAGGTATCTGTCCATAGCCGCCAGGTGCCTGTATCATCACAGGTTACTTTTACCTTCAGCGTGGTGGTGGAGTGGGCCGTAATACCATCCTGCCCGTTTATGAGCTTTTCAGGCGCATTTCCGGCTGTTTTAACGTACAGGCATACTTCGTCATCTTTGTTGCCTATCTGCACAAAACAGCCGGTTAAATGATCGTTAGCCAGGTCGCTGCTGTCAGACAGCAGGTACACCTCCACATAATTATTGGAGGAAGTATTGAAGCCCAGCTGCATCCACCATTCCCAGGCGGCGGGCAGGCCAACACCGGCAGGCGCCCATAATCCAAAGCGGCTGTTGGGCTGCAGGTAATTGCTTTGAAGGCGGCCGTCTTTAATCTGCCAGGCGGTATCTATACCCTGCCATACAACAGATGATAACGGATCAAAATGTTCAAGAATCTGACAATGAGAGCGAGAAGATAGTAACATTAGCGCCACACAAAAAATGAGTGTGCGCATAATAAAATAATTGATTGGTGAGGCTGCGAATATAACGAATAAGATAGTATTTTTGCGCTTCCTGAAAAATGTTCTTTAACAGATCGTATTGAGCCCTATACAGTTGTAAACTGTAGCTGCTTTGTATGGTCGCAAAAATTACTTATTTCCACAATGAAAGTTGCCGTAGTGGGCGCTACCGGGCTGGTAGGCTCTAAAATGTTACAAGTGTTAGCGGAAAGAAATTTCCCGGTTACAGAACTCATACCTGTAGCCTCTGAGAAGTCTGTTGGTAAGGAAGTGACATTCAAGGGCAAGACTTATAAGGTAGTAACCGCAGATACGGCTATTTCCATGCAGCCGAATGTGGCGCTGTTTTCCGCAGGGGGCAGCACTTCCCTAGAATGGGCGCCCAAGTTTGCAGCTGCCGGCATTACGGTGGTAGACAACTCCAGCGCCTGGAGAATGGACCCCACCAAAAAGCTGGTGGTGCCGGAGATAAATGGTAAAACCCTGACCGCCGAAGATAAGATCATTGCCAACCCTAACTGCTCCACTATACAAATGGTGCTGGTGTTGAACCCATTACATGAGTTATATAAGATTAACCGCGTAGTAGTTTCCACGTACCAGTCTGTAACCGGTACCGGTGTAAAAGCTGTAAACCAGCTGATGAATGAACGTAAAGGCGTAAGCGGCGACATGGCATATGCATACCCTATTGATCTGAATGTAATTCCCCAGATAGATGTGTTCCTGGAAAATGGTTACACCAAGGAAGAGATGAAGATGGTGAACGAAACCAAAAAAATCATGGGAGATGATCGTATACGCGTTACTGCTACCACAGTTCGTATACCCGTGATCGGTGGACACAGCGAATCCGTAAACATAGAATTTGAAAAAGACTTCGATATTAACGAAGTACGTAAAGCTTTGGAGAAAACTCCGGGTGTAATAGTAGTAGATGAGCCCTCAAAACAACAATATCCTATGCCTAAGGATGCACATGATAAAGACGAAGTTTTTGTAGGCCGTATACGCCGTGACGAAACACAGCCTAATACGCTGAATATGTGGATAGTAGCGGATAACCTGCGAAAAGGCGCTGCAACAAATGCAGTGCAGATTGCAGAATACCTGCACGCGCAAAAGATGATTTAAAACTGCAGTTATACATCTCAACCGATCATATATGTATCTTTCATTAATGCATATACGATTTTTGGGTATAAGTAATTGAAAGTGCCCTGATTATAGCAGGGCCTTTCGATTAAATTTTAATAAAAGCATACGGTACAAGCGTAAAAATTACACGGAAGTAGTATTGATTTGTGCTGTTTAAAATTGGATTTTGGTATCATAATCCTATGCCGACTTGCTTCTTATGAAAAATTATCAACTTATGCCAATACATGAGAGAGTGCTACGCAGCAATCGTATATTTTGTCTAATCTGTAAACACCCTTAATCCTATGAAGACCAACACCAATCGCGAGCTTTTATTGATGCACAAATTCACGGAAGAATGGAGCAGCAATTTTTCTTCCCAAGTATCCCGCATAATGAACATTGTTGATCAGCAGGATACGCTGGATGGCATCATTCCTATTATTGAAGTGGCCAATGTGTACAACCAGAAGTTTGCACACACCCGTACTGACAAAGAAAACTTATTAAAAAACCGTAAAGCCCGCCCATTTGAGTTTTTGATACACAAGAATTAATTTAAGGGAATTACAGAAGCAATTAAAAAAGGAGAAAAGGGATTGTAGAACCTTTTCTCCTTTTTCAACCAGGTACGCTGCATTCGGCAAAAGGCGCACCCATTGGGCATTAGTCATTCACGGCCCGGTCCAGGAACTTCAAAAAGGGCTGCATTACCGCAAACACTTTCAGTACTTCACGCACCAATGCCGGCTGCGTGCAGGCATCATCCGACATACTATGCCATACTGTAAAGCTTTTCAGCTTCAGGTAAGCAATGGCAGGGTTATCGGGCTGGTAGCCCTGCGGTGCTGTTTTAAGCGCTTCCCCGTCTATCTTGCCAAAGTATTTTATAAAATCTTTATTGCTGATGATCTGCTGAAACTCGGGGAAATTATAATCTATTTCCTGCCGCACCTTTTTCAGCACAGGCGCTTCCGGCATCCACAGCCCGCCGCCGGCAAAGCTGTTACCGCCCGGCTCCAGGTGAAAATAATAACCGGGCCTGACTGATTTGCGGCCGCCAGGTGAAAAGGCGGCGCCCATGTTTGTTTTGTAAGGTGTTTTATCTTTTGAGAACCTAACGTCTTTATATATACGAAAAGTACAGTCCTTTACCTGTAACCCGCTTACTTCGGCGTCCTGCCTGCTAAGCCCGTCAATCAGCTGCTGTACCAGGGTTTCATAATCGGCTTTAGCATCCTGGTAATCCGGTTTGTGCGCATCAAACCATTCCTTGTTATTATTCTTACCCAGATTTTTTAAAAACTTCAAAGTCGTGGCCTGCAACATGCTCTGTAATTTGGCATACAATATATAAAAAAAGGCCGGAGGAACATCAGAAGTGATAGGTGGCTGCCAGCAGCACGTTTGCCGTGGTGCCGGTGGGCACACCGGAATGTTTGGTGAAAATATCGCGTGAGGCGTTGTCCAGCCGGAACTCGGGCATAATAGTAAGGTTGCCGGCCTTATAGTTAAACGTAAGCGTGCCGGCCATTACATGTCCGCCATCCAGCGCGCCGGCAAAGGTTTTCAGGCCGTCATTATCTTCAAAATATTCGCCGCGCAGCGTAAGTCCCAGATTATCGGTAAAATCAAGATTAACGTACAACGCAGATCCCCACCATTTCACGCTTTCCGATCCTGCCTCCCCGGTTTTTTTATGGGAATCCCTGTACGTGCTGAAGGTGCCGTTATACCCCAGGCCCAGCATGGCATTTACCTGGTAAATGCCTACAAAATCCAGCTGGTGGTTTTGTACGCCCGCAGTATCTTTTCCTTCCAGGTAATTGAGGTATAGTTTAAGCGGCGTATTTGCGGGCGTAAAACCTACCTGCGCGCCTATGTATTTATGATCGCTGAAATCAACCGACTTAAGATCCGTGGGGTTAAACACGCCTATCATGGCGCTCAGGTAACTGGTAATGGCAACATCCACTTTTACACCGGTGTTAAAGAACGGGCCGTTGCTGAACATATAGCTCATGCTGTAGTTGCGGTTCAGGTAAGCATCTACCAGCTCATAACCTATATGCGTGGCAAAGCTGCCCAGGCTTACCTTTATTTTGTCTGTTACCTGGTAGCTTACGTACAGCTGTTTAATGGCCATAGCCATTCCGTTTTTGCTGTTCAGCGTATCGTTATAGGAAAACTCCGCAGCGCGGCGGCCGAAGCCCAGGTCGGCTACAATGCTGCCCTGCTTAAAGCCATGTTCCACCTTCAGCGATACCATACCCAGCTCAAAGGAGTTGTGTGAATTGGTAAAGCTGGTTTTGTTATCTGTTACATTCCTGTTGAAGTTATACTTGTAATACACATCCGCAGAACCGGAGAGCTTAAACGCTTCCTGCGGCTTTGTAGTGTCTGCCGATTGGGCAAAGGCTGCAAAAAAGCTGCAGATGGCGAAGGTGGTCATGAGCGTTTTTTTCATCCTGTAAAGTTTTATTTTTCATTGGCACACGAAGCCCCCTGCCCGTTTTTTAACAGGCTTTGGGAATTTACAGGCATGACTGAGCTGTTTCAATCAGACCTGTTTCATGCTAAATGAAACTGGTTGATAAAAATTTTAGTGGAACCGGATTAATAAATAATGTTGAAAAATGTTTTGAACGCTACTTTTCTGCTACTTCTAATGTGCTTGTTTTGGGTACAACTCCGGAATTAGTTAATAATTAATAATGAATAATTAATAATACACGCATATCACGGTTAGCTATTAATTATTCATTATTAATTATTCATTATTAGCGTTATAGTATAGATTGATTTAGTGCAGGATATCTTCTTCCTTCAGGGTACCCTTGCCATTCACGCTCATCAGCGCGGGATGGTAATGTTCATTGTGTTGTGAAGCATCCAGGCCCAGTACTTCCTCTTCGTCAGATACGCGCAGCGGGTGGATGAAGTTGATTAGCTTAAAGATGCCGTAAGATACGGTGAAGCTGTAGCCAACTACCAGCAGCAAGCCTAATACCTGGTGCTTGAACAGGTCAAAGTTACCATAGAACCAGCCATCTGCGCCGCCGGGGTTAATTGCCTTGGTGGCAAAAATACCGGTGAGCAGCATACCCGTCATACCGCCTATGCCGTGGCAGGGGAATACATCCAGCGTATCGTCGATGCTGGTTTTTGATTTATAGTGTACCATCATATTGGAAATGATGGCAGCAATAAAGCCGATGAAAACACTTTGCGGAACAGCTACATAGCCGGCAGCGGGCGTAATAGCCACCAGGCCAACTACAGCGCCTATACAAAAGCCTAATGCAGAAGGTTTGCGGCCGCGGATCACATCAAAGAATAACCAGGAGAGGCCTGCAGCAGCAGCGGCAGTGTTGGTAGAAGCAAAAGCAGATACTGCCAGGCTGTTGGCGGCTACTGCAGAACCGGCGTTAAAACCAAACCAGCCGAACCACAGTAAACCGGTGCCCATTAATACAAAAGGTATGTTGGCGGGCTGCAGCTCTTTCTTCTCTATATGATCTTTTCTGCGTTTCAAAACAATAGCGCCTGCAAGGGCTGCACAACCCGCAGAGATGTGCACTACCGTACCGCCGGCAAAATCCAGCACACCCAGTTTAAACAGGATGCCGTCCGGGTGCCAGGTCCAGTGGGCTATGGGCGCATATACCAGCAGGCTGAATAACACCATGAACAGTACGTAAGAGGTAAAACGTATACGCTCTGCCGTAGCCCCAACTACCAGGGCAGGTGTAATAATGGCAAACTTCATTTGGAACAGGGCAAACAGCAGCAGGGGAATAGTGCCTGCGCCAGCCCAGGGTGCACCGGAGCCTACCCCTTTGAAGAAGAAGAAGGTGGCGGGATTGCCGATCAAACCATGCCAGGATTCGCCAAAAGAAAGACTAAACCCTATTACTACCCATAATACGCTTATTAAGCCGGTAGCAATAAAGCTCTGCATCATGGTATTGATCACGTTTTTGCGGTTTACCATACCTCCGTAGAAGAACGATAAACCCGGTGTCATTAAGAACACCAGTGAGGCAGCCACCAAAACCCAGGCAATGTCACCAAAGTTATACTTGCTGGCATCAGCATAAGTTGTTACTGTAGGCACAAACATGCCGATTACTGCCAGTAAAGCAAGAACGATGAAGGGAATGTAATCCTGAAATGCAGTTTTCTTCATATCTTATGTTTTTAGATATTTCTTTAACAAAAGTATTTATTTGCTCCAAACAGCCAAACAAAAGTGAGAAAAATAGAAATGATTGAATAAAAAACAGCATTATTGATCCAAAATCAATAATATTATGAATTATTATAATGTTAAGCAGATTTTAGGGGTTACTTACGTAGGATGCATACGTACGAAAAAGGCAATAAATAATTGATAATCATTGAATTAATATGGGAAAGACATAGGGCTTAACAATTTTCTAACAAGGCGGCACCGGGAACTGTTGTTAAACTGGCCCAAACGCCATAATCACTTATTAGTTAATAAAATATATATTGATAAAAAATTGGAGAGGGTTAATTAGCATGGCTACAGAAAACATATATATAATTATTTATAATACTAAAAAGGGCCGGGAGCCGGCCCTTTTTAGTACGTACTATTTCATTTCCTCCAGCTCGCGTTGCAGGGCGAACATGTGGTCGCGGAGGCGGGCCGCTTCCATGAAATCCAGGTCCCTGGCGGCCTTTTCCATTTCCTTTCTCACCCTGGCAATAGCCTTTTCCAGCTGGGGAATAGTTTTGGCATTGGCGGCCTCCCCTTTTGCGTACGTAATGGCCTCTTCCGCCACGAGCGACATTTCCTGGTGCACCGCATAAGGCGAATGTTCGTCGTAGTTCTTGATTTCCAATACAGAAGTTTGCCCCATGATCTGCTCTACCGACTTACGTACTGTTTTGGGTGTAATACCGTGTTTAATATTGTAGGCTATTTGTTTTTCACGCCGGCGGTTGGTTTCGTCGATTGTGCGCTGCATGCTCTCCGTGATCTTATCGGCATAAAAAATCACCAGGCCATCCACGTTACGGGCCGCACGGCCGGCGGTTTGTGTGAGGGAGCGCTCATCGCGCAGGAAACCTTCCTTATCCGCATCCAGTATGGCTACCAGCGACACCTCCGGCAGGTCCAGGCCCTCACGCAGCAGGTTTACGCCTACCAGCACATCTATTTTACCCAGGCGCAGGTCGCGCAAAATTTCCACCCGCTCCAGGGTGTCTACTTCCGAGTGTATGTAGCGCGACTTAATATTAATACGTCCCAGGTATTTATCCATTTCCTCCGCCATGCGTTTGGTGAGCGTGGTTACCAGCACACGGTCGCCTTTTTGTACGCGGCGATCTATTTCATCCAGCAGGTCATCTACCTGGTTCACACTGGGCCTTATTTCAATGGGCGGGTCCAGCAGACCGGTGGGGCGCACCACCTGCTCTATTACCACCCCTTCTGTTTGCTGCAGCTCGTATTCGCCGGGGGTGGCGCTTACGAACACTACCTGGTTCATGAGGCTTTCAAACTCATAAAAGTTCAGGGGGCGGTTATCCATGGCAGAGGGCAGGCGAAAGCCAAAATCCACCAGGGTGATCTTACGGGAACGGTCGCCGCCATACATGCCGCTGATCTGCGGAATGGTCTGGTGGCTTTCATCTATCACCATCAGGAAGTCTTTTGGAAAATAATCCAGCAGGCAGAAGGGGCGAGTACCGGGCTGCCGCCGGTCCAGGAAGCGGGAATAGTTCTCAATACCGCTGCAATACCCCAGCTCCCGTATCATTTCCAGGTCGTAATTCACCCGCTCGGAAAGGCGCTGCGCCTCCAGGTGCTTGCCTTGGGAGCGGAAATACTCTACCTGGGCCAGCAGCTCGTCCTGTATCTCGAAAATGATCTGCTGCATCATATCTTTAGGCGCCAGGTACAGGTTGGCCGGGAAAATGGCGGCGTTTTCCATAGACAGGATGCGCTTGCCGTTGGCTGTATCAATACTTTCTATCTCCTCAATCTCATCCCCAAAAAAAGTAATGCGGTAGCCGTAATCCACGTAAGGCAGGTTCACATCCACGGTATCGCCCTGCACGCGGAAAGACCCGCGGGTAAAGTCGCCGGTGGTACGGGTGTACAGTGAGTTCACCAGGTTATGCAGCAGGGCATTGCGGCTGATGGTTTGGCCTTTGTTGATACGGAGTATGCCGTTTTCCAGCTCATTAGGGTTACCCATACCATATATGCAGGAAACGCTGGCTACCACTATAATATCCCGGCGGCCCGACAGCAGGTTGGAGGTGGCGCGCAGGCGCAGCTTATCCAGCTCCTCATTTATAGAAAGATCTTTTTCTATATACGTGTCGCTTACCGGCATGTAGGCTTCGGGCTGATAGTAATCGTAGTACGATACAAAGTATTCCACGGCATTTTCCGGGAAGAACTGGCGGAACTCCCCATACAGCTGGGCTACCAGGGTTTTGTTGTGGGTGAGCACCAGGGTGGGCTTTTGCACCTGCTGGATCACATTGGCCATGGTAAATGTTTTACCGGAGCCTGTTACCCCTAACAGGGTCTGGAATGGCTCTCCTTTCCGGATCCCTTCTGTTAACTGCTTAATAGCCGAAGGCTGGTCGCCTGCCGGCTCATATGGTGCATG
This sequence comes from Chitinophaga sp., assembly GCF_035761305.1. GTDB lineage: Bacteria > Bacteroidota > Bacteroidia > Chitinophagales > Chitinophagaceae > Chitinophaga. Next base: position 32,314 of record NZ_DASTRI010000265.1, read on the forward strand.
TATCTTAAATGGCATATTATTTTAGTAATGGCGCTTATTGTTATTGGATGTATCAAATTTACAAAACTTGTGGCGTTCTGCCCCGGCGTAAATGCAGGAAGCCCTGATACATGAGCGGCCATTGGGATCTGGAGTTATTTTCACATATTTGAGGCTTACTTTAGATGTATGCGTTCAACAATTCTTTACCGTCTGTTTTTGGGATTACTATTACCCCTGCTGCCGCTTACAGGTTTTGCGTGGGGGCCCACCGGCCACCGGGTGGTGGCGGAAATTGCTTACCAGCACCTGACACCGGAGGCCCGCAAGGCCATTACCGCGCTGCTAGGCCGGCAGCCCCTGGCCATGATTGCCAACTGGCCTGATTTTATTAAATCAGATACCACGCATAAGTATGATCATACGTCTTCGTGGCATTACATGGACTTCCCGGGCAACATTAGCCGGGAAAAATTCAATGCGCTGCTGGCTGCCGGTAAAAGCGGGCACCTGTACGATGAAACGCTGGCCATGATTAAGCAGCTGAAGTCTGCCACCGCTACCAAAGAGCAGAAGATCTTTGCACTCACCTTCCTGGTGCACCTGCTGGGCGATATGCACCAGCCCCTGCATGTAGGACGGGATGAGGACCAGGGCGGCAATAAGATCAGCGTATTCTGGTTTAACCAGCCCACCAACCTGCACCGCGTGTGGGACGAGCACCTGGTTGAGTTCCAGCAGCTCAGCTATACAGAGTATGCCCGCGCGCTGGATATTGAGCCGGCCGCCAAAGTAAAACAGCTGCAAAGCGGCAGCATACAGGACTGGATGTATGAGTCGCACATACTGTCTGATAAGATCTATGCTAAAACCAGGGAAGGCGATAAGCTCAGCTTCCGGTATAATTACTGGTTCCTGGACAACCTGAACCAGCAGCTGCTGAAAGGCGGGTTGCGGCTGGCAGCGGTGCTGAATGGAATATTTAAATAGATGTGCGGATGTGCAGATATACAGATGTGCAGATGGGGGAGGATGAGGAAGGAAGATGATAGATGAGGGAATGGGTGAGGATGGATGGGGTGATGAGAGACACGCTGCGTTTATTTAGCATGAAACAAACGCCGGGCAACCGCTGAACGTTGCTGTTTAAAGTGAAAACAGCGGCGCCGGCATAAAAAAACTGCAGGCAGTGTTTAACACATCGCCTGCAGCTTTTTTATTTTATAGCCGGCTTGCGGCGGTATGGCTATACCAGGTCTATATCAAAGTTCACCAGCTCTACAAACTGCTCCAGGCGGGCGCTGATGTCTTCGTGGGTAATTTCCTTCAGGCGGGCGGTACCGAATTTCTCCACGCAAAAAGAGGCCATGGCAGAACCTACGATAATGGCCGTTTTCATGTTCTCAAAAGAAATATCCTTGGTTTTAGCCAGGTGGCCTATGAAGCCACCTGCAAAGGTATCACCGGCGCCGGTGGGATCAAATACGTCTTCCAGCGGCAGGGCAGGTGCAAAAAATACATGGTTCTCATGGAACAGCAGCGCGCCATGCTCCCCTTTCTTGATGATAAGATAACGGGGACCCATAGACAATATCTTTTTAGCGGCTTTTACCAGGGAGTACTCGCCGCTGAGCTGCCGGGCTTCGCCATCGTTTATCATCAGCACATCTACCATGGTCAGCGCCTTTTTGAGGTCGTCCAGGGCTACTTCCATCCAAAAGTTCATGGTGTCCAGCACAATCAGCTTGGGGCGCTCCTTCAGCTGGTTTATTACGCTGATCTGTACCTGCGGCGACAGGTTACCCAGCACCAGGAACTCGCTGCCCTGGTAGCTGTCGGGGATCACAGGGTTAAAGTCGCCCAGCACGTTCAGCTCTGTTACCAGGGTGTCGCGGGTGTTCATATCCATATGATATTTACCGGACCAGTAAAAAGAAGGGCGGTCTTTCTTGATCTGCACCCCATCCAGCGCCACGCCTTTGGCTGCCAGCGCATTCAGCTCAGCCTGCGGGAAATCGCCGCCGATCACAGATACCTGGTTAATGGGCTGTATGAAATTAGCAGCAGTCCAGGCAATAAAGGTTGCGGAACCGCCGATAACCCGTCCTGATTTTCCAAAGGGCGTTTCTATTTCATCGAACGCCATAGAACCTACGACAATGAGCGACATACTTGCTTGTTAGTTTACTGGTTTATAGGTAAAACAGGGGCAAAGGTAATAAAATAATAGCCGGTTTTAATAAACGGCCGGTTAATGGCAACCCGGCTTCCACACCGGTATAAGCGCAGTTTTTATTTCGTATGTACGAACCATTATACGTATATACATGCACGTTACCCATCCGACCGCCGGATATTTTCCTTCCACAACATTTGTTGCAACTATAAACCCGCTGCAGCAGGGCATCTGCGGGTATGGCAGTTTTATGTGTATGCAAAAAAAAATTAGCGTTTTTTTACCGGCGCCTGTAACCTTTTACAACAGCCCCCGTTTAACATACACATTTGCCCAGGGGCAAACTATACTAAACCGTTAACAGAAAAATAATTGAAAGCCCTTAATATAAACAGAAACCGTGCTTATGCTTCAGCCATTTACCCCTGCACTGATCATTTAACCTATAGTCTGTACGGTACCATATGTTAACCCAAAACCATTCCCAAAAGTGAAGAGTGATAAAAAGCCAATAGCCGGCAATGATGCCGGCTATTGCTTTTCGTGGTAGGTGTGCTGGTTATAGGATATGGTTCCAGCTACTTTCGGGATTACTGTAATTGGGGCTGAATGCGTAACACTTTAAACTCCGTACGCCTGTTCAGCTGGCGCCCGTCCGGGTTATCCTTTCCGTTAGGCATTGTGTTGGGGGCTATCGGCCTTGACTCGCCATACCCCTTGGCTACCATACGGGACACCGGAATGCCTTTGCCGGCCAGGTAATCCACACAGGATTGCGCCCTGGCCTGTGATAACTTCACGTTATATGTATCGGTACCCTTACTGTCTGTATGGGAACCCATTTCAATAATTATATTCGGGTTATCCTGCATAATAGATACTACCGTGTCCAGCACAATCAAAGACTGCGGCCGCAGGGTGGCCTTGTTAAAGTCATAATAGATGTCTTTGAGAATAATGGGCTTGCCTATCTCATAACGGTTCAGGCATACAGATGGGTTCATGAGCGAGTCGATGCTCACCAGCTGACCGGTGTTAAAATAAATCGCTTTCGAGAAATAGTTCTCCTTCTCCACCATTACCTTGTACTGCCTTTGTATATCCACATCAAAGTTGTAATGGCCGGTTTCATCTACGGTTACCTGCTGCAGCACCTTTTGCTGCACCGTATCTAACAGGGTAACGGTAGCGCCGGTAAGCGGCAGCTGCCCGTCGCAGTCCAGCACCTGGCCGCCGGCTATTTTTGCCTTCCGTTTGAAGCTGAACAGCTCCAGGCAGCATACTGACTCGCGGTCGGAGCTGAAGTAGCCGCCGTTCAGGGGGTGCTTTTTATCAACAGGGGTAAAATAAATATCATCCTTGGGCGAGTTCAGGGGAAGGCCCATGTTTTTCGGGGACGACCAGTTTCCCAGGGCGCCCTGGCTCATGAAAAAATCCAGTCCGCCCAGGCCCACGCGGCCATTGGAGCTGAAAATGAACAAACCATCCTGCACATTGTAATAAGGCGCCTGTTCATCTTCGCGGGAGTTAATGCCGGTACCCATGTTCTTGGCAGCGCCGGGCACCCCGTTTTGCAGGGGGCTGTACCAGATATCATTCATGCCCATGCCGCCGGGGCGGTTAGAGGCAAAGAACAGGTATTTACCATCTGCGGTAACAAAGGGCTGCATGGCGTTAAAACCAGGCACATTCACTTCCGGTCCCAGCACCTTTGGCTCGGACCAGCCATTGCCCTGGCGATTACTTACGTAGATGGATGCATGCTTTTCCCCGTTTTCGCGGGTCCAGCGGGTAATAAACATCCTGCTGCCATCGGCTGTAACGGTGGCTACGCCCTGGTCCATCCCTTTAACCGCCGGTATGCTCACCTTACGGCTGCTGTCAAATGCAGTACCCTGGCCTTCCGCAATAAACAGATCGTTCACATAAGGGTTTCCTTTCTTTTCCTTATCGTTACCCAGGTTCTCAGGACGGGATGAGGTAAACAGCAGGGTTTTATTATCCATAGCTACCGGCGCGTAGTTAGCGCCGCCGGTATTCACATTGCCGCCTATTTTGCCAATGGTGTAACGCGGGTTTATTTTAGCTGCCGACAATGCAAATTCACAGCACGCTATTTCCAGCGCCAGGCGGGTAGAGATGGCATCTGCGTTGGTATATGTTTGCTTGAACTGATTAAGCTGGTCCAGCGCTTCCTGGTACTTGCCGTTAGCGCGCAGGCATACGCCATACCAGAAACGGGCCAGCGGAAAGGTTGCAGGGTTATCAAAACCTACTGTTTGCGCATAGTAGGTTTCTGCATTACCAAAATCGTTATACTGCCGGTACGACTCTGCCAGCCGGTATACAATGGTTTCATAATCCCTGACCTTATTGCTCCTTTCCTTTGGAGCGGAAGTTACCCCGGCATTGATCGCATAGGGCAGCACATGCAGGGGCGGGTTCTTATAGGTGCCTAATGCCTTGCTGTAGTATTGCGCGGCGGAGTAATAGTCCTTTGCGTTGTAGTATACATCGGCGGTGCGGCGGAAATCATACACGTATTGTGCATGCGCGGCACTGATGCTGCATAGCAGGGTAATGAGCCAACAGTGTATAATTCTTTTCATCTGAGGGTATTTTAACTTTTACAGCCTTGGGCAAATAAAATATTCTTCTGACAGCACTCTTCTTTTGCGGCTTATAAATGAAAGGGAAATCTCAAAGCTGTTATTGCTGCCGGTAGTCAGCCGGTGCAGGCTGGAAACATTGGCATCATAGCTAAGTCCTAACACAAAATTCTTATAATGAAAACCGGTAAAAGGTATCACAGCATCATCAAAGCGGTAAGTGGCGCCGGCCAGCAGGTCAAACTCGGGGTTTACCGTGTACTGGCCGTAAATGCCCAGCACCTTTTCATCTGCATTTCCCTGGCGCATGTACAGGCCATGCGGGGTAATGCTCAACTGCTCCGTTAGCCTTATTTTGGTGCCGCCGTGCGCCAGGTAGCGGAGCGGGTATTTGTGATTGTCATTTGCCACAAACGGATCTTCGGGCTGTGTGAGGTGACCGGCAGAAACGCCTGCAAAAGGATTGAGGTGGTGATTGGGATTGCCATCAAAGAACAGCACACCGGCTGCTGCGTCAAAGCTGGTGGAAGATGTTTTATTCAGGCTCTCCCCGTTATACATGCTGGGATCAAAGCCCAGTACCGGGTTCCACTGGCTGCCGGTCTGGAACTTGGAGGGATCTACCTTGCGGCTGATAACGCCTGCCTGCACGCCAAACACAATGCGGGTGGTTTGGGTAGCGCCCAGCTTTACGCCGCTGTAGGAAAAGCTGGCCATAGCGTTAAAGTAATTATACCCCGCATCCCCGGCCGACATGTTCAGTACGTTCAATCCTATGCCCATGTTCTTATCCGTAGCCGCATCTACCGAAACGCCGGTGGTAGCAAAAGCTTTGCCGTAGTTGGTCCACTGGTTACGGTAGTTGGCGCTGACGCGGTAGTCGCCGTCCAGCACGCCGGTTAAGGCAGGGTTTAACCATAACGGGTAGGCATAGTATTGGGAAAAATGCGGATCTACCTGCGCCTGTGCAGCCCTGGGCAATACGGCGCTTAGCAAAAGTCCCAGAACGATTATACTTTTCCTCATAGGAAATCTTTTTAGCATGTTATAGATCCCCGTTCCGGCGTTATTCCGGAACGGGGCATGAATAATAGGTTTAACGTATCAGGGTAATATTGCCTTTCCTGTTCACCATGGTGCCATCTCTCAGCGTTGCCTTCAGGATGTACACATATACACCGGCCGGCTGCGCGCGGCCGCTCATGGAGCCGTCCCAACCCTGGCGCTGATCTTTAGACTGGAATACTTCCTGGCCCCAGTAGTTGTAAATGTGAAGCTCCATGGTGGCAATGGTGTTGCTATAAACCATCAGCACATCATTGGCGCCGTCGCCGTTGGGGCTGAACAGGTTGGGAATAAATACCTGGTTGCCTGCCGGGTTGGATGACCTGCCGGTTACAAGGGCGGATAACCCGCTGTTCTGGCAGCTGCTGTTGCCTATGGCCCTCACCTGCAAGCCTACTGCCTGGTTGGGTGAAAGTCCTGTAACCGTATGTGTGGTACCGTTAGCACCGGAGCTGGGCGGGTTAAACTCGCTGCCGTTAGTGCTCACCTCATACCCTACTGCTCCCGGAACAGGTGACCAGCTGAAGGTGATACTGTTTGCGGTGGAGTCGGTTACATGTACCACGGGGGCGGCAAGCTGCTGCAACATAGCTGCTGTTACTGCTTTGCGGGTAGTGCTGGCGCAGCCGCTGCCGGTAAACACCTCTACATAATAGGTAGCGGCGCTGTCCAGGGCCGGCGTTGTAAATTCTGCGCCGGTGTACAGCTGGGTACCGCCAGTGGCCGTGCTGTACCAGCGGAAGTTAGCGCCCGGCACAGATGGTGCCGAAGCGGTAAACGTAACCGGCAATCCGGGACATGCCGGATCCGGCACTGTTACGGTTATATCATTTGCATCCGGTGCGCCCACAGTAACGCTAACGGGCGTACGTTGCGTGCTGGCGCAGCCGCTTGCATTCACCGCTTCTACATAGTATTGCTGGTTAGCATTCAACGTACCGGTGGTAAAGTCGGGGCCCGTGGTTACAGGGCTGCCGCCGGTGACGGTCGTATACCAGCGGTAGGTGATACCTGCTGCGGGACTGGGTATACTTAATGTGGCTGTTTGGCCCGGGCATACGGTTACATTGGCGCTGGCCACTACCGGTGCGGGCGGTGTACTGTTTACCGTTACGCTTACCGGTGTACGGCTTGCGCTTACACAGCCGCCGCCGCTGGCTGCTTCCACATAGTAAGTGGTATTGGCCGTTAATGCAGGCGTAGTAAAGCTGCTGCCGGTGAACAGGGCAGCGCCGCCGGTGGCAGTGCTGTACCAGCGGTAAATAACGCCGGCCTGCGGGCCGGTTACCTTCAGTATTGCCGGCTGGCCTGCGCAGGCAGCCACTCCGCTTGCCAGCGGCGCGTCAATAGTGCTTACTACTGTAGCGGTAACGCCTGTACGTGCGGTGCTTACACAGCCTGCGTTATAGGCAGCTTCCACATAGTAGGTGGTAGTGCCTGACAGGGCAGGTGTGGTATAACTGGTGCCAATAGCCAGCAGCGCCCCGTTGGCCGGCTGGTCATACCAGCGGTAGGTAACTGCCGGATCGGGATTAAGAATGCTGAAGGCGGCAGTGCCGTTTATACAGGTAATTACATTATTGGATGCCACTGCAGGCGCCGCCGGCGCGCTGCCTGCCTGTACGCTTACCCTGGTGCGGGTAGCGCTTACGCATTTGTTATTTAATACAGATTGTACATAATAATTCCTGCTGGTGGTTACACCGGCTACGGTAAATACAGGACCGGTATACACAAGGGCGCCGCCGGTGGCTGCATCAAACCACTGGTAGGTAAAGCCGGGCAGCGGGTTCTGAACAATCAGCACTGCATCCTGGCCGCTGCAGACTTTTACCGTATCTGCCACTACTACAGGCGGTGTGGTATTGTCAGCTACTGTTATAATGTACACCTGGTTAGTGTCTTTTGTGCCGCCAGGCAGGGTAGCTTCTACCAGGTAAGTGATATTGGCATTCAGCACCGGTGTGGTAAAGGTGGTACCGGTAAATACCAGGCTGTTGTTGGCGGTATTGTACCAGCGGTAGATAGCGCCTGTTTGCGGACTTGCCACATCCAGCGTAAGGCTGCTGCCGGTGCAGACCGTAATGTAAGTGGTGTCGCCGGGGGTACCGCCGCCATTGCCGGCTTTAACCGTTACCTTAGTGCGGGCAGCGCTTTCGCAGCTGCCGGTGGCGGCCGCTACGTAATAGTTTACACTATCCATGGCAAGCGGCGGCGTAATAAAGCTGGCGCCGGTAGCAATGGGCGTACCGCCGGTAGCAGTGCTGTACCATTTATAGGTAATGCCACTTTGCGGATTGGCAATGCTAAAGGTAACCGTGCCGCCCAGGTTGGCGCTTTGTATGCTGGTTACCACTGCCGGCGGCTGCAGGTTGCTTATTACCACTACATTATACACCTGTACCGTGTCGAGCGTACCGCCTGACAAGGCAGCAACTACCCGGTAGCTGGCGTTTGCATTCAGCACCGGGGTATTGAAGCTGGTGCCGGTGCCCACCTGGCTGTTATTGGCGGTATTATACCAGTGGTAGGTAGCGCCGGTAACCGGGGTGGTTACTGTAAGCGTTGTGCCGGTGCCGCTACAGATGGTAACGGTGGTAGTATCTGCCCCGGGGCTGCCGCAACTGCGGGCATGTACGGTAACGGGCACACGTACCCGGTTGGCGCAGCCGTTGCGGCTGGTTTCAATATAGTAGGTAGTGCTGGCCTGGTTAAGCGCAGGCGTATTAAAGGCGCCACCCATAGCCAGCGGCGTACCGCCGGCAGCAGAGCCGTACCATTTAACGGTTACGCCCGTGGTATCTGTAGCTACCAGGTGCGCGCTGCTGCCCAGGCATACGGTAAGTGAGTCTGTATCTGCACTGGGTTTGGCAGGCACCAGCTGCTGCTGCGCACTATATATTTCCAGGGTGCTCAGGGCGGTTAATACCCCGCCCAGGCTTACATATACGGCATCATAATTTACCGGTGCGGCAAAGGTGGCGGCAAATACGTTGCCGTTCACGAGGGTCAGGTTCAGCACGCCCAGTCCGCCGTTCAGGAACAGCGGGTTGCCTGCGGCGCTGCCGTTGCTGTACATCTGTACCCTTACGCCACCCAGCAGCTGCGCATCTGTAAGGCCGGTTGGCAGACTAAGAATAAGGCGAATGCTGTCGCCGGCCAGGCCGGGATGCTGGAAGTTCAGCACCTGCCCGATATAGCCTACACCTATGCTGGCACGTACCTGTGAAGCAGTAGTGGAGTCCCCATCTACCGCGTTGGCGGCATTGGTTACACCGCACAGCAGGCAAATGCTGAGAGGATCAGTATAAACCGGGCTTTGTGTAGCATTGGCCATGCTACAGGGTACACCGGAGCTGCCGCTCAACCGGAGGGTAGCCACGCCGCGGGCGCTGCTTACGCAGGAGCCTGTGCCGGCGGCTACATAGTATTTTGCGCTATCGCCGGTCAGCGGCGGGGTAGTAAAGCTTACGCCGGTGGCCAGCGGAGTGCCGCCGGTAGGCGTGCTGTACCAGGTGTAGGTTACGCCCCCCAGGGAATTAGCCACCGTAAACGTAGCCGTGCCGCCGGATGTGGTAAATGCTTCGCCAACCAGCAGTACAGGTGTGGCCAGGCTATCTTCCACATTAATGTCGTACACACGGATGGTATCACGAACACCGCCGCTAAAGGCAGCTTCCAGGCGGTACATTACATCTGCATTCAGGGCAGGGGTGGTAAAGCTGGTGCCGGTAAACACCAGGCTATTGTTAGCAGCATTATACCACTGATAGGTAGCGCCTGCCTGCACGCTGTCAACCGTGAGGGTGATGCGGGAGCCACCACATACGGTAATGGCGGCGGTATCGCTTACATTACCGCCGTTGCAGCGGTCAGATATATACACGCTGCCACCGGTACGGCTGCTGCTGGTGCAGGTGGCCCTGCTGGCCGCTACATAATAATGCAGGGTGTCAACGCCGGTAGCGGCGGGCACTATGCTAAGGGTAGCGCCGGTATCTACCTGGCTGCCGCCGGTGGGCGCATCGTACCAGGTATAGGTAACGCCTGCCTGCGGGTTAAGCACCGACAGGGCAGCGGTTTGCCCTACGCATATGCTGGTGGCAGCGGCAGTAAGCTGCGGCGCTGCCGGTTGTGCTACTGCCTTTACGGTAACGGGTATACGTGTTGTATTGGAGCAGCCGTTGCGGCCGGTGCCTATGTAGTAGGTGGTGGAGGCCTGGTTAAGTGCCGGGGTAGTAAAGGTGCCGCCGGTAGACAGCGCAGCACCGCCGGTGGGCGCCGCATACCAGCTAACAATTACGCCGGTTGTATCTGTTGCTACAAGCCGCGCGCTGCTGCCCAGGCAAACCGTTAACGAGTCGGTATCAGCGCTGGGTTTAGCCGGCAGTATTACCTGCTCTGCATTGTACAAATCCAGGGTGGTGATGGCCGACAATACGCCGCCCAGGCTTACCATTACGGCATTGTAGGTACCTGCTGCCGGTATGGTGGCCATAAACTTGTTGCCATTCAGCAGCTGCAGGTTTGCTATATTCAAAACATTGTTCAGGATTACAGGGTCGCCAACCGGGTTGCCGTTATTGTAAAGCTGCACCTGTACGCCGCCCAGCACCTGCGCATCTGTAAGGCCGCCGGGCAGGCCCAGTACCAGGCGCAGGCTGTCGCCGGCCATGCCGGATTGCTGGAAGTGCAGCATCTGGCCAATGTAGCCAATACCTATATTAGAGCGTATATGCGATGCCGTAGCAGTATCGCCGTCAATAGCATTACCCGGTTCAGAAACGCCGCACAGCAGGCAAATACTGATAGGCGCTGTGTAAACAGGGCTTTCCTGGGTATTGGCATATGTACAGGGCAGTCCGCCGGGCGCATTTACCAGCTGTATAACCGCTTGTGTGCGGGTACGGCTGGCCTGGTTGGAGGCGTTCACCGCCTCTGCATATATATTGCCGTTAGCCGTAACAGCCGGGGTGGTATAAATGGTATCTGTAGCCAGCACCGTACCGCCGGTAGCTACGTTATACCAGCGATAGGTAAGCGTTGGATCAGGATTGGCAATACGGAAGGTGGCGGTTTGGCCGGTGCTTACATAAGCAGTGTCCGGGATAATATCCGGCGCTGCCGGCAGGGCGGATATAGTAACGTAAACGGGGGTACGCCTGCTGGTACAGCCGCTGGAATCGGCCTGCACATAGAAAACAGCATTGGAGTCCAGCGCCGGTGTAGTGAACTGTACGCCGGTATCAACGGCAGCGCCGCCGGTTTCGGCAGTAAACCAATTATAAATATAGCCTGCATGGGGGCCGATTACATTAAAAGTAGCTGTGGTGCCCTTGTCTATTGTGGTATCGGCAGGTGTTACAGCCACTGCGGGCAGGCCAAGCATTACCTGTACCGGCGTGCGGGTATTGCTGCCGCAGGCATTAGGGCCGGTAGACACTGCCTCTACATAGAAAGTCGTATCTGAAGTAATGTTTGCAGGCGTAAATGTAGCGCCGGTAAACAGCAGGTTGCCGCCGGTATAGGCATCATACCAGCGGAAGGTAGCGCCGGCAGGGGTAACTGCCTTTAAAACGGCGCTGCCGCCGGGGCACACTCTTACCACGCTGTCCTGCACACCGGCGCCAGGAGCGGTATATTTAGCATAGTAAATATTAAGGGTTGTTATGGCTGCCAGCACTGCGTTAAAATCAACCCGCGCACTGTCAAATGCAACACCAGGCGCAAACACCAGCTCTCCATGGGCAGTATCATTCAGCAGGCGCAGATCCAGCAGGTTGGGATCATTGTATTGCGCTACCTGGGTGGCGCCGTTATACAGGGTAACGGTTAAGCCGGCCAGCGCACCAAGATCCAGCAGACCGGTAGGATTGCCAATGCCTATACGCAGCGTATCTGCCGCGCCGCTTAATGCAGGGAAACCGAAGCTTTGGTAAACGCTGCCCAGCACACCCAGGCTGATACGCAGCTGGGAAGCGGTGTTTATATCACCGTCTATAGCCAGCAGCGGATTTGTTACGCCGCACAGTATGCATACGCCGGTGGTGCTGTTGGATTGCGCATCTGCCGCACCGCAGTCAAGGCTGTTCGTCACTTTTACATATACCGGCACCGCGGTGCGTATGAGGCTGTGTAAACCGTCAGACGGCGAAAAGGCTTCTACATAATATACTTTATTATCCAGCAGGTCGGGGGTAGTAAAGTCAGCGCCGGTATATACCGGTGTGCCGCCTTCAGGCGTTTCGTACCAGCTGAAAGTAGCGTCGGGTATGCGCGGAATGCCGGCCGTAAAGCTGGCCGGGTTGCCTATTTCCACGGTATCGGATGCAGGGTTTACCCTGGTCACCTGCACAGGCATCATGGCAGCCGCCTCATATACATCCAGCCCGTCTGACAGGCCGATGGCAGAGGTAAGATCAATACGCGCACCATCAAAAGGTTGTGTGGCAGGGAATGATACGCGGAATTTATTGACACCGCCGTTTATGCCCAGCAGGTCCACTTTAACGAGTGAATTATCCAGGGTAGCAGCATCCCCGTTAGGGGTGTTTCCGTTAAAGGTTTGTACCCGCAGCCCGTTGAGCAGGTTGGCGGTAGCCAGCGGATCGCTGGTGGTGCCCAGGAAAAACACCACGCTGTCGCCTGCCTGGTATTCGGCCGGGAAGCGGATATACTGGCCTACATAGGTGGCTACGCCTAACGGCAGCACCAGGTGGGAAGCGGTAGTGGTATCTTCATCCACAGCCAGACCGGGATTTGTTACGGTACATAATGCACATGCAATGCCGCCGGTTACAGGACTTTGCTGGTCAACACCATAGGTCCATAACGGCCCGGTGCCGCCGGACACTGTAACCTGCACGGCTGTACGTTCAAAACTGGTTTTACCATCCGGGTCCACTCCTTCTACATAATAAGTAGCATTACGGGTAAGCGGCGGCGTGGTAAATGTACCGGTAGCCAGCGGCGTACCACCCGTGGGTGAGGCATACCAGTTATAGGTAGCGCCTGCAATACGGGAAGAAGGCGTTAAGGTAGCCGTTTGATTATATGTTACAGCAGCGGGCGACGGGGTAACGGTTACCGGCACCATGGCTACTGCTTCATACAAGCGCAGGGGCTCTGTAAGCGCAAGGGCCACTGCGGGCTGCAGGGTTACCTGCACGGCATCGGCAGTATTTTGTAATGGCAGGGCTACCCTGAATTTGCGGTTGCTGCCTACAAGGCCCAGCAGATCTACCTGTGCAAGGGAATTATCCAGGGTGGTAGCATCGTCATTGGCTACCGCGGGACCCAGGATGGCATCATGATACGTTTGTACAGTAATGCCCGACAGCAGCTGGGTTGTGAGCAGGTTTTCGGATGTTTCCATTATCAGCACCAGGCTGTCTCCGGCATAGTACACGCCCGGGAATATAACCCGCTGGCCCAGGGCGCCTAATACGCCTACCGGTATAGAAAAGGCGGATGCAGTAGTAGTGTCGCCATCCACTGCCTGTGCGGGGTTGTTCACTGCGCAAAGGGCGCAGGCTACCCCGGAGGTAATGGGGCTTTGCTGTGCATCGCCATAGGTCCATATAGGACCAGGCGCGCCGGACACTCTAACGTTAACGGGAGTACGTATAAAACTGGTGAGATTATCGGGTGTGGTAGCTTCCACGTAATAGTTAGTGGGTTGTGTTACTGCCGGCGTGTTAAAAGCAGCGCCGGTGTACACTGCGGCGCCGCCTGTGGGCTGCGTGTACCATTTAAAGGTAGCGCCGGACAGGCGGATGGATGCGTTGAAGGCAGCGCTTTGGCCGGACACCACTACTGTGCTATCGGGGTTTACGGTTACCGGCACCATGGCAACGGCATCGTATATTCTTAAAGATCCTAAGGCAGCCAGCGTGGCGCCGGTAGTAATTTGCACGGCATTAAAAGCATTGGCTGCCGGAAAAACTGCGCGGAACTTACTGCCGCCCAGGCCCAATACGCTTAGCCCTGTAAGGGAACCGTTCAGGGTAGCGGCATCAGCGTTAAGTGTGCCGTTATTCAGCGTTTGCACGGTAATGCCGGTTAACAGGCTGGCGCTGAGCAGCTGCCCGGGCACTTCCAGGTCCAGCGCAATGTAGTCGCCCGCCTGGTAGCTGCCGGGAAAAGTAAGCTGCTGCGTTACTGTACCGCCCACGCCTACCAGCGTTACCAGTGAAGAATAAGTGGTGGTATCATCATCCACTGCAAGGCCGGCGTTTGTAACGCCGCAGCCCAGGCACAGGCCGTTCACAGTGCTGGACTGCGAAGCAGCAAAGGACCATAAGGAACCCGGCGCGGCGCCAAGCCCCCATAAGGTTATGCCTTCCTGTTCTTTTGCAACAGGTGCGTCCGGATGCTGCAACAGGTAAGCATGCAGCCACCCGGTATAGGTATTGCCCGCAGGCGTTGCTTTCACAGGATGTTTGGCAAAGGCGGCTGCTGCCCAGGTGAGCAATATGCAGGAGATTACAGCAGCAATAAAAGCCCGTAAAGAACCTTTAGGAGTAACATTCAGATACATAGAAGGTAATTAGTTTGTGTTGATACTTATTAATGCATTTTGGTTTTACATAGTGTTACTATGCATCTAAACTCTGGATAGGCTATGAACGTGGAGAAGTGTTTAAGAAATGTTGGTATAGTAACGTTAAAGACGTTTATATCACGCAAACGAAAGTACGCTGCAGGCGGGTATTCAGGAAATCCATTTCATTCACCGCGAAACAGCAGGTCAAAGTCATTCATTCAATAATCGTTTATTCATTTTGTTCATTTCATACTGAAGGCAGCGGAAGGAAGCGGGAAACTGTAGGGTGTAGGAATGAATGGAGGCCGCTGACTGAGCGGCAGAAGCGGGCAGGATTATAAAGGGAAAGATAGCAGGAGAATGCGCTAAGCCGGGGGCAGCAAAGCCACGATTGACTACATGGTGAAAAAGATGTAGGGGTTTATGCAGGGGGGAGTAGTTGCGCAGCAATGGCGCAGCAATAGCTCCCCCGGGAAAACCCGGTTTTTCCGCAGTTACACCGCAGTAGCACAGGAGAAAAAGGGCTGTTCCAGGAGGGGCGCATACCGGTTGCGCTGCAATAAAACAGCAATAGCACAGCCTTGTTAACCTGCTGCAGCTGCCCGCGCTTTTCGGCAAACGGTTACAGTTACCGGATTTTTAGCGGAGGATGGTGTATACCGTTCTTTTAAAATTTTTATCTGCATATCTACTATAAAAATTGCCGCGCTGCAATTTGTACAGGGCATCGATTGCAGCAAATCATCTTCCCTAATTTCACTTAACTATCATCTTCTTAGATATAAAAAAAATTTTACCAATGCGTCCGCTACCACCCTACAGTTAAACATCATGATATATATAATATTTGTACATTTTGAATAAATACACCATCAATTTTACAAATCCAAAATCTAAAATGTGTATTTCATACGTAATTATCTCTTGAACTTAATCGATCACCTAAAATCCGTGTACCCCCCTCTATGATAGATCTATCCTATGATTTTATCATAGCGCTGCAGAAAGAAGTGCTGTGTAGATTTGGCGTTGAGGTAATGTTACCGGGAGATTGTAAACATCTCTCTCAATCCATATTAGACGCCACCACCAAGCTGGTTAGTGAAACCACCCTTAAACGCGTATTTGGCTTTGCAGTGGCCCAGCATAGCTTTTCGCGTTATACGCTCAATACCTTATCGCAATACTGCCGGTATAAAGACTGGGAGGATTTTCAGTCGCAGCATTACAAGCAGCTGAGCGGCGATATAGCTGTTGACAACAATAAATGGTCCGACCTGAGGAACAAGGCCGACGCTGTTTCCCATTACACCATTCTTACTTTAAAGAACCGTTCCGGCATACCGTTCAATCATACGGTACCGCGGCAGTACTGCACCGCGCATATTGAACGTTTTCTCGAAGGCGACTATGCCGCTACTGCTTTTATTGCCCCGGCAGGGTGGGGAAAGTCCGTTACCATGGTGCACCTGGCAGAACATTTCTGGTTTGGAAAAGAAGCCCGTTATAAAAAAGATATTTGCTGGTTCATACATGCGCATGCCGCCGGCAGCCTGCTGCTGAAAGGCTTTTCCCTATCCGCCTGGCTGGATAACCAGCTGAACCTGGGCAGCGGTGAGAATTTCCGCGAATACTTTACCCACCACCTCGATAAAAAAGGCGGGCGCCTGGTGCTGATCATAGACGGGTTTGACGAAATAGCCGTGGCGGGCGATAAGCTACGCCTTATATACACGAAACTGGAAGATTTTGTGTACTCCAATGACCTGTTTCCCTGGGTGAAAGTGATCCTTTCCATCCGCAGCAATACCTGGGCAGAAATATTCCAGCACTCCGTACAATACCCCGCTTTCCGCCGGTACTGGTACCTGGGCGCTGAAATGGATGAGGAAAACAATACCAACCTGCCGCTGCTTACTGAACAGGAGGTAAAATCAGTATTGTACAACCACCAGTTTAACCCGGCCACGGTACGCACTTTCAGCGAGTTTTTCCTGAAAAAGCTGCGCTATCCCTATTACCTGCAGCTGTTTTGCCAGCTAAACACCGGGCCGGACCAGCCTTTTCCAAACGAGCACCTTAGCCTGCTGGAAATTGCATCGCGGTTTGTACAGCAGCGGGTGTTCAATTCCCAGAGCAACTCCTTTAAAATAAAAGTGATTGAACGGATGCTGCTGTTGCTGAACTATGGCCGCAGCGGCCGGTATGCAGACAAGCAACAGCTGCTGCATGAGCACCAGGAGCTGTTTCCGGCCTATAAGGAGCTGCTGGCAGATAATGTGCTCACAGAGGAGAACCATTGCCAGGAAATTATGTTCAGGGTAAAGGTGCGCTTTGCACACAACTTTTTGCTGGAGTACTTTACCGCCATGCACTTTTTACAGGAGGCCGGGCAGCAGCTCTCCGGCGCCATGCTGCAACAGGTAATGAACGCCCTGCCGCCTGCCGCCTACCGGGCCGGCGTGCTTAAATGGCTGCTGCGGTATGCCATTCAGCACCGTATAGCCGCCGGTGTGCATGAAATATGCGGCCTGCCACTTTCCAACCGGGAAAAATCGGCGCTGCTGGAATACCTGGTGCTGCACTACCAGCAGGGGAACGGCCGGCTGCCGGCGCTAAAACAGGCTTTCCCGCCCGGCTACTTCAGGAAATATCCCATCAGCAGCTTTATCAGCGACGACTTTCTTCATCCCGGCAAACGCCGGGTGCTGGAGGCCCTGCTTACCCTGGCCGAAACACCGGAAGACCGGCTGCAGATGCGCAGCATCCTGTTCCGCCTGGCGCTGCTGCAGCTGGACGCAGAACAGTGCGAGCTGGAGCTGAACAATATTAAAAAAATCTGCAGCAGGGAGCTGCCGGATGCAGGTGTATGGATAAACCCCTATGAAATACACCTGTTCATTTACGAATACCTGAAGTTTGGAATAGTGAATGAAGGCATCCGCGAAAAAATATACCTGTATGCCCGCTACCTGGAGGGCAGCAACCGGGAGCCCATTCCCCTGGCAGGAACCATTGTGTACCGTAATATGGGGCTGGCACTGCTGCTGCTGGAGGATTATCTGCACCTGGCCAGCTTCACCAAATGCCTGTTTGCCCATTATCCCCACCTGCTTTACCGCACGGCTGACGGCCTGCGCCAAAACCTGCTTTGCTGCCAGGCATACGCCCTGCAGCAGCTGGGACAAACAGCAGATGCCGCCCGCATATGCCGGCACCTGGAGCTGGTGCAGCGCAAAAACGCCATGGAGCAGTACAGCGCCCCACCCCTGGAAACGCTGCAAAAAATTATCACCGCCCGGGTGTACTACGACAAAAAGGAATATAACAAAGCCCTGCGGGCTGCAGAAAATGCCATGGAAACATCCCAGAAGCAGGACCTTAAACTACTGATGCTCATGAACATACCCGGGCTGCACAAAATTTACCAGCAGCTGCAAATGGAAAAACAGCTGTTTCAGCTCCGGCAGCAGCTGGAACTTATACAAAAAAGCACTTCCTTTAAACAAACGGCCCGGTTATGGTAAAGAGGTAGAATGATTACATTTGTAACTTACATTTTACCTCAATGAATGGCGTTAGATGAAAGCAGATACACCGGGCTGCAACAGTTCCTGCTCAATTTACTGAGCTTGCTTACTGTGCTGCCCCTGGCCCCGTACCTGAACCGGTACCTGCCGCAGATAGTGGCAGGGGGCTGGCACCTGGACATGATGGTGTCCATCCTTATTGCTATTTTATTTACCCGCCTGCTGCTATGGATATTTAAACCGCTGATAGTGCCGGTTTTTATGCTGGTATGCGGGGTGCTGGCCGTTAACTACTTTACCGGCAGCTATACTTTTTTCAATGTGCTGAATGATTACAAGGGCGTGGTGCAGGGCAACTGGGGCGCCAAAGACAGCAAGCAGCTGGATATTTTAAGCCTGTATCCCCGGCGCGTTGAAACCTACCGCGATAAAACCGTGCGGGGCATCAGGGAAAAAATAAATTTCCAGGATTCTGTTGTACGCAATTTTTCCGTGCGGCACTCGCTGGAAAATTTTGACGAGTACTTTCCCAAGTATGGAAAAGCGGTACGCTTTCTTTCCCTTTTCCATTACATTAACTCCCATTTCAAATATGTGCTGGACAGCCGGCGCGATGAATATTTCGCCACACCCCGGGAAACCATTTTAAACGGCCTGGGAGGGGATTGTGACGATCACTCCATACTAATGGCCTCCTGCCTGCAATCTATCGGCGCGCGCTGCCGCATTGTGCTGGTGCAGGGGCATGCGTACCCGGAGCTGTACTGCGGCACCAAGGAAGATTTTGAGGCTATGAAGCAGGCAGTGGTAACGCTTTTTCCGCATCCGCCCGTAAAGGAGATCTACTATCACGAAATGAAAGGCATTTACTGGATAAACCTGGATTATACAGCCCGGCATCCCGGCGGAAGGTACATGAATGATAAAGTGTACGCACTCATAGAATTATAACGCCGGCCGGCCGCAATACGCTACGCATCTATAATCCGGCCTCCCGGAACATGCCATACTTTATTACATTTGCGCCATGAGCCAATACAGCCGTTTAAAAAAATACCATAGCTTTTTCAGATTTAAACACGATTTTGAACAGTATAGCCTTAAAAAAGCCAGGAGCTACGAAATAATTATCCATTGGCTGCATAGTAAAATGAACCGGACCCAGTTCCTGATGCTGTCCGGTATATTGGTAGGCACAGCGGCTGGTTTGGGAGGGGTGATACTGAAAATGCTGGTGCATTATATTCACTATGTTATTACCTATAAGGTGCACTTCAGCACGCAGGTGATCTTCTACATCCTGTTTCCCTTCCTGGGTATTGTACTTACCGTGCTCATCGTGATCTGGTTCTTCAAGGGCGAGTCGCGCAAGGGCATACCGGCTATTTTGTACGAGATAGCGCAAAACAGCAGCCTGGTGCCCCGTATAAAAATGTATTCACAGATCCTGCAAAGCGCCGTTACAGTAGGTTTAGGCGGCTCTGCGGGGCTGGAGAGCCCCATAGCGGTTACCGGCGCGGCCATAGGCTCTAACTACGCGCGCACTTACCATTTGGGATATAAGGAAAGAACGCTGCTGCTGGCGGCCGGAGCTACAGCCGGTATAGCAGCAGCCTTTAACGCGCCTATTGCGGGTATGATGTTCGCCTTTGAGATATTGCTTACCGGCGTGGTGTTCTCCGACTTTATTCCCCTGATACTGGCGGCGGTATGCGGCAGCCTGCTATCCAAGGTTATCCTGCAGGAGGATGTGCTGTTCCACTTCCAGTCGCGCCAGCCCTTTAACTACCACAACCTGCCCTACTATATTATGCTGGCTATTTTATGCGGGCTGTACGCCCGCTATTTTGTGATTATTTCACAGCGGGTTGAGCATTTTTTTCACGGGCTGCGATGGGGCAAGCTGCAAAAGGCCATGCTGGGAGGCGTAATCATATCGCTGCTGTGCGTAATTATGCCCCCGCTGTTTGGCGAAGGCTACCAGTCGGTAAAGCTGCTGGTGAACGGCGATGCAGGCAATATTATAGAACACAGCCTTTTACGCCACCTGCCGTTGCAAAACTGGATCATTATCGTGTTTGCCGGCAGCGTATGCCTGCTGAAAGTATTTGCTACCGCTGTTACCATTCAAAGCGGCGGCAACGGCGGTAATTTTGCCCCTTCCCTGTTTGCAGGCGGTTTCCTGGGATATTTCTTCGCCATGGTATGCCAGCAGGCTGGTATGAACGATGTGCCGGTGGTGAACCTGGTAATTGTGGGCATGGCCGGCGTAATGAGCGGGGTGCTGTATGCGCCGCTGACCGCTATTTTCCTGATAGCGGAGTCCAGCTCCGGCTACGACCTGTTTATACCACTGATGCTGGTGTCTACCATCTCTTTCCTGATTGGCAAATGGTTCTCTCCCATTTCCCCCGACCTGAAAGAGCTGGCGGCAGCCGGTAAGATATTTACGCGGGAACATGACCGCAACATTTTATCTATGCTAAAGATCGAGAACCTGATAGAAACGGATGTGCAGCAGATAAACATTGACGCCTCCCTGCGCCAGCTGGTAGAGCTGGTAAAGCAGGGACGGCGGAACATGGTGGCGGTGGTAAACCATCAGCAGTTCCTGGAAGGTATTATTACACTGGAAGATATACGGCCGATCATGTTTAACCCCGCCCTGTATGATACCGTGGGCGTAAAAGAGCTGATGAAAGCGCCCCCGGCCGTTATACACCCCGAAGACAGCGCTGCTTTTGTAATGCAAAAGCTGGATGAAACCCATGTATGGAACCTGCCGGTAGTAGGGCATAACCGCCTGCTGGGCTTTATATCCAAATCCGGCATCCTGAACCGGTACCGGCAGTTGCTGCAGGAGTATTCCAATGATTAATTAATAATGAAGAATGAATAATTAATAATAGAGGCGGGGTGTACTTGAGGCTGTGTGTGACACAGCATTTTGCCGCACACTTCCATTTATTATTAATTATTCATTCTTCATTATTAATTATTAAATTATTGCATGGCCAGAATATTGATCCTCTTTGCGCACCCCGCGCTGGAAAAATCGCGTATACATGCCGGCTTGCTAAAAAACATTAAAGGGCTGCAGGGCGTTACCCTTAACGACCTGTATGAAGAGTACCCCGATCTGAATATAGATGCCGACCGGGAGCAGGCGCTTTTGCTGCAGCACGACATCATACTTTTCCAGCACCCCTTTTACTGGTACAGCTCACCGGCTATTATTAAGCAATGGCAGGATCTTGTGCTGGAGCACGGATGGGCCTACGGGCGCATCGGCAAAGCGCTGAGCGGCAAATACCTGGGCAATGTGATCAGCACCGGCGGCGGACAGCAGGCCTATACGCCGGGCGGGCATCATGGCTATACTATAAAAGATTTTCTGCTGCCGTTCCGGCAAACAGCCCGCCTTTGCAACATGACCTACCTGCCGCCGTTTGTGATACACGGCACCCACCGCATGAAACGTGCAGACGTACCTTTTTGCTGTATGAGGTACCGCGAAATGCTGGAAGCATTACGCGATGAAAAATTCACACCGGATGTGCTGAATAAGGCGGTGTACCTGAATGAGCTAACAGCCGGCGAAACCGGCGGTTAAAGGCTTTACGCGGCAGCGGCCCGTAGCTGAAGCTTTAAAGCTGCTTGCCCCCTGCATGCGATCACAAGCTGTTCAGTAAAAAACAGCTTACCAGAAATTACAGTACCCCGCCTAATACTGCTTTAAATTTTGTACAGATGAATGAGCATTCCTTTTTCTTTACCGCAATGATATACCTGGCCGCCGCGGTAGTGTGTGTGCCTGTAGCTAAAAAACTGGGACTGGGCTCCGTACTGGGGTACCTGCTGGCCGGTATTTTTATTGGACCGGATGTGATGGGGTTCATTGGCGCGGAAGGGCAGGACATATTGCACTTTGCGGAGTTTGGCGTGGTAATGATGCTGTTCCTGATAGGTATTGAGCTGGAGCCCGCGCTGCTGTGGAAGCTGCGGGCGCCCATTATTGGCCTGGGCGGCATGCAGGTGCTCATAAGCACCGCTGTAATTGCGCTCATTGCAGGGTGGATGGGGCAGCCCTGGAATGCGGCGCTGGCGCTGGGCATGACGTTCTCCCTTTCTTCTACCGCCATTGTGCTGCAGATACTGAAAGAAAAAGGATGGCTGCCGTCGGCAGCCGGGCAAAGCGCTTTTTCCGTGCTGCTGTTCCAGGATATTGCGGTAATACCCATACTGGCCATTTTCCCTTTGCTGGCGCCCATAGGCGCCCCAGCTAACACCGGCGGGCATACGCTGCGCGATGGCCTGCCAGGGTGGATGCAAACCCTGATGGTGTTTGGCGCTGTAATAGTAATTATACTGGCCGGGCGTTACCTGGTGCGGCCGCTGATGCGCGTGGTAGCAGGCACCCGGGTACGGGAGCTGTTCACCACCTTTGCGCTGCTGCTGGTAGTAGGCATATCCGTGCTTATGTCGTTAGTGGGGCTAAGTCCGGCCCTGGGCGCATTTTTAGGCGGGGTGGTGCTGGCCAACAGCGAATATAAGCATGAGCTGGAAAGCGATATAGAGCCTTTCAAAGGCCTGCTGCTGGGCCTCTTTTTTATTGCAGTAGGCGCCTCCATAGACTTTACGCTTATACTATCCCGGCCGCTGGCAATGATAGGGCTGGTGCTGGCCCTGATAGTAGTGAAATGCCTGGTATTAATGGGGCTGGGAAAGATGTTCAGGTTGAGTACAGATCAGAACCTGCTGTTCAGCTTTGGCCTGTCGCAGGTAGGCGAGTTTGCCTTTGTGCTGCTGGCCTTTACGCGGCAAACGGGCATTTTGCCGGATGCCACCGCCAGCATGATGACGGCTGTAGTAGCCCTGAGCATGGCCTTTACCCCGCTGGTGATACTGGTATATGAAAAGCTGCTGCAGCCCCGCTTTACCATTACGGAAAACAGCGATACCCGCGAGCCGGACGCCATTGATGTAAAGAACCCGGTAATACTGGCCGGCTTTGGCAAGGTAGGCAACGTGGTAGGCCGCTTTCTGCTGGCCAACGGCGTAGCCACCACCATACTTGACCTGGACTCTGACCACATTGACATGCTGCATAACCTGGGCATACGGGCCTATTACGGCGATGCCTCCCGTTACGACCTGCTGGAAGCAGCCGGCGCCGCCGAAGCCAAAGTGATTGTTATTGCCACAGACAACATTGAGCAAACAGCAGCAATAGTGAAGGTGGTACGCAAACATTTTCCCAACCTGCAAATGCTGGTAAATGCAGACAGTATACCAGATACCTTTGATCTTATGGAGCTGGGGGTGCTGCATATTTACCGGGAGTCGTTAGATACCTCCCTGCGCATGGGCGCCGATGCGCTGCACATGCTGGGCTTCCGCGCCTACAATGCGCAACGGGCCGCCAGCATGTTCCGGCAGCATGATGAAAAGGCGCTGAAAGACCTTTCGGCCCTGCGCGACGACAGCAAGGGCTACCTGAATACTTACCGCGAAAGCATTGAAGAAATGTCGAAGCTGATACAGAACGATAAGGTAAAGCCCTGGAACGATGAAATACTAAGCTGGGATGAACGCTCGCTGATGGAGGAAGAAGGGAACATGGAAGATACGGCCTGAAGGGCTACTCCGCCTCCTCACCATTGATGTGGGCTGCAATACGGCGCGCAACATCCGCCAGCAAACCGGCGTCTATATCCCAGGCATGCGCATGGTTATCTGCAACCGCGCGCGGAAAGCCCTCTTCGTCCGGTTCAAAAATAATTTCATGTTCCTGTATGGTTACCCTGTACACGGTTTTATACTGCTGCTGCCAGGGTTTTACCTCCAATATATGCGGGTGCTCTTTGTATTCAAATTTCAATGTGAAGTTATCCACGGTTGTTTGTTTTTCTGCTGCTTCAAATGTAACCGTTTTTTATGGTACAAGAGTTGTTGCGCTAATTGGAAAAACCATGTGATTATGGCCCAGCTTGTTTTATTATCCAGCGAGATACAACCATATGCCTTCCGCGACGACGGCATTTTTCCCAATAATCCTCATTTACCGGCACTGTTTTATGAAGACTGCCTGCAGGTGCCGGAGAACTTTTCCGCCGCCGCTGCCATAGAGGCCCTGTTTACCAGCAACGGATGGGGCGGTACCTGGGAAAGCGGCATCTACAATTTCCATCATTACCACAGCACGTCGCATGAGGTGCTGGGCATCAGCAGCGGAGAAGCTACGGTGCAGCTGGGAGGTCCGCACGGCGTTACCCTGGAGGTAAAAACGGGCGATGTGCTCATCATCCCCGCCGGCGTAGCACACTGCAGCCTTAACAGCAGCGCGGATTTCAGCTGTATTGGCGCTTATCCGCCCGGGCAGGAGCAATATGATATTTGCCGGGGCGATACCAGCGAGCGGCCGGATGCAGATGCGCGTATTGCAATATTGCCTTTGCCCGACGTAGATCCTGTATATGGCGTGGATGGCCCGTTGCGACAGTATTGGGTAGAGTGGCGTCAGCGCGTGTAACGGCTACCGGCAATGCCCAGCTGCAGCCCCAGCAAGGCTGCCAGCCCCTTCATCCGGCCAATAGCGGTATAACCGGGGTTGCATTGCTTATGCAGGTCGTCCAGTATACGGTGGCCATGATCGGGGCGGAAAGGAATGGGTAATGGTTGCTGCTGCTGCAGCTGCAGCAGGGTTTTCATAACCGCATGCATATCTACGCTGCCCTGTAAATGATCGGCCTCATAAAAATTTCCATTGGCTTCATGCTGCACATTACGCAGGTGTACAAAGTGTACACGCGGGCCTATCATGCGTAAAATAGCCGGCAGGTCGTTTTGCGGGTTAGCGCCCAGCGAACCGGTGCAGTAGCAAATGCCGTTGGCAGGACTGTCAACCGCGTTCAGTATAAAAGCAATATCATCGTAGGTGCTCACAATGCGGGGAAGGCCCAGCACATCAAACGGCGGATCGTCCGGGTGAATGGCCAGCTTAATGCCCAGCTTTTCCGCCACCGGCGTTACCTGCTTTAAAAAGTACTGCAGGTGCTGCCGCAGCTGCTGCCGGGAGATGTGCTTATAATGCTGCAGGCGCTCCCTGATACCGGGGATATCCAGCTTTTTTTCACTGGGAATGCCCAGCAGTATGGTATTTGCAATGGCCTGCTTTTGCGCATCGCTATACTGCTGCCATCGTACTGCCGCTTCCGTTACTGCAGCGGCGCTGTGAGCAGCAGCGGCATTTTTTCTTTCCAATAAGTAAATATCAAACAACGCCAGGTCGGCACAATCGAAATACAAGGCTTCAGCGCCGTTGGGCAGGCGGTAATCGATATTGGTACGCACCCAGTCCAGCACCGGCATAAAGTTGTAGGTAACGGTGCGGATGTTGCAGGCAGCCAGGTTCTCCAGCGTTAGCTTATATTTTTCTATGTAGCCGGTATAATCGCCGGTTTGTGTTTTTATAGACTCATGTACGGTTACGCTTTCCACCACATCCCAGGTAAGCCCTGCTTTTTCTATGAGGTGCTTACGCTCGGCAATAGCTGCTACAGGCCATATTTCGCCATGCGGAATATCATGTAGGGCAGTTACAATGCCGGCGGCATCTGTTTGCCGGATCTCCTGCAGGGTTACGGGATCATCCGGCCCAAACCAGCGCCAGGTAGGCTTTAACAATTTCATATAATGCGGAGTAGTGGCCATAACTAAAAAGTAATACACAAAATAATAAAGGATATTTAAATTTATTGCTTATTCCGGATGTATGGCCCAACGTTCTTTTTTACTATCCTGCGTTTATTGTTTTTTCGCAATTATATGCGCCGCGCAGGACACCTCCCTGCATGTTGTTCCCGGCCGCAGCAACAGTGCTGCGCAGCAGCAAAAGCCCTACCTGATCCTGATTTCCATTGACGGGTTCCGGTATGATTATGCAAAGAAGCACCATGCAAAAAATTTACTGGCGCTATCCGGCAACGGGGTACGGGCCAAAGCCATGCAGCCCGGCTTTCCTTCATTAACCTTTCCCAACCATTACACGCTGGTAACCGGCTTATATCCTGCGCACCACGGGCTTGTTGATAATACCTTTTATGACCGCGGGCGGCAGCAGGCATATGATACACATAACCGCCATGCAGTGGAAGACGGCACCTGGTATGGCGGCACGCCGTTATGGGTGCTGGCGGAGAAACAGCAGATGGTGAGCGCCAGCTATTTCTGGGTAGGCTCCGAAGCGGCTATACAAGATACGCGCCCCACCTATTATTTTAAATACAATGAGCGGCAAAGCATTGACAGCCGCATACAACAGGTAGTAAGCTGGTTAAGCCTGCCGGCAGATAAACGCCCGCATCTTATCACCTTTTATTTCCCGGAGGTAGACCATGCCGGGCACACCTACGGGCCTGAAAGCGCCGCCACACGGCAGGCCGTGCAGGTGGTAGATGCCGCTATTGGCAAAATGGCGGCAGCAGTAGCCAGGCTGCAGCTGCCGGTAAATTATATCGTGGTATCGGATCACGGCATGATGGAGGCCGACACCGCGCACCCCATAGCGCTGGAGCATATTGTTTCACTGGATGATTGCACCGTGGCCGCAGGTAATGAAAAGATCATGATCTATAATAACGACAGCGCCCGCATCCGGCAGCTATACGACACCTTGAAAGCGAAGGCGCAGCATTACCGGGTGTTCCTTAAAAAGGAAACGCCTGCACGCTGGCATTACGGGCAGGACGACCGCTATAACCGTATCGGTGACCTGATAGTATTAGCAGATGCAGGTTATGCTTTTAGCAGGAAAACGCGCATATGGCCGGGGCATCATGGCTACGATAACAACGAAGTCCGCATGAATGCTGTTTTTATGGCCTGGGGCCCTGCTTTCAAAAAACATGCTGTTATTCCTGTTTTTGCTAACGTACACGTATACCCGCTAGTAACCAGCATTTTAGGGCTGCGGATCACGTCGCCTGTAGACGGCAGGCCGGAAGTGCTGAAAAATATTCTGCAAAAATAGCTCCCGATCCATGTAAGAAACAGCCAATGTAATTATCTTTATAGGGTAAAACCATAATCCTTATTACCTATGCCCTCATCCGCCATTCACCTTGCAGCCAACAGCAGGCATACACCGGCCGGTAAACCAAAAAATCAATAATAATACTTACTAATACTGCATTTGCAGCTACTAAACTTTTCCCTTGTCAGGGCTTAAGGTTACAATAAAACAACCATGCAACAGGTTGCCTTTCCAGGCAGCCTGTTTTGTTTTTGCAGCGGGAGTGTTAAACAACGTTAATGGTTTAAACTCTTTTTAAAGCCGGCCATCTAACTATCAGATCAAAAATTTACGAACATGAAACGCTTTATACTTGCAGCCCTGCTGTTAACCGGCAGCATCGCTTCCCAGAATGCAAACGCTCAGGTAAGGGTTAACGTGAATTTTAATATCGGCAGCCAGCCTGAATGGGGCCCTGCAGGTTACGATTATGCTGAATACTATTACCTACCGGATATTGAGGCTTATTACAATGTGCCTGCCCGCCGGTTCATATATGCAGAAGGCGGCCGCTGGATTACCGCCGCCAGCCTGCCGGTGCGCTACCGCGGGTTTGACCTTTACCACAGCTATAAGGTAGTGATCAATGCGCCTAAACCTTACCTGCACCACAATGTGTACAGGACCCGGTATGCCGGCTACCGCGGCCGGCCTGGCCAGATGATCATCCGCAACAACCATTACAATAACCACGGCTATGCGCATGATAACCACGGGAACCATCATGACAACAGGAACCGGAACAACAACAGGGGTTGGGGTCACGGGCGCTAGGAAAGGACTATTATTTTACCTGCTATACATCACAACAACAAAAACGGGTTGGCTGCCTTTTGCAACCAACCCGTTTATTTTTGGGTAGTAAAGATCTGGCGCAGCTGATCAACCAGCGCACCGTTACCGTTAATGCTAATGTTGCTGATCTTTTCTGCTATCTTTTCCACGTATTCCATTTCCTTCAGCTTCCACAGCATGGGGTTATCTTCCATTAACCTGGCGGTGTTCAGCAGGCTGCGCGTGCTGGCGGTTTCTTCCCTGCGCATAATGCCGTTGGCCTGCGCTTTCTTTTCCGCAACCAGCACCTGGTTCATGATCTCCTTCATATCACCCGGCAGTATAATATCGCGTATACCAAAGCCGGTTACGGTAACGCCCAGGGCCGCAGCTTTATCGCTTACTGCCTGCAGTATGAAGGGCGCCAGGGCTTCCTTTTTTTCCAGCAATTCATCCAGCCCCAAACCGGCTACATACCCGCGCAAAGCCAGCTGAAACAGTATATACAGCTGCTTGTCATACTCGCGGTGCTGCAGCAATGCTTTTTCAATGTTTGCCACCTTGTACTGCGCCCAGGCGTTAATACGCAAAGCAGCTTTGTCTTTGGTAAGTATTTCCTGCCCGTTCAGCTCCAGCTGTTGCTGGCGCGTATCTGTTTTACCTATTACTATAGGAATGCTGTTGCGCCAGAAGGAGTACACACCCCCTGCCAGGGTTTGCGCATATTTACCATCAATGAACAGCACTGCCTTTTCATAGGCTTCTACGTTAAAGGTGCGCACATACGGCGCTACCAGCCGGTGCTGCAGGGTGGCGCGATCAATGTCTTCCGTTATCTGCACCTTGCTTAAACCGGCGCGTACAAACCTGTACTGCATAACACCTTTCCAGAACAGGTAGCGGCCGCGGGCTAATACCTGCTTCAGCAAACCGCTCTCATACTGCAGCACTATTTCATCTTCCTTTACTTCTATTATGTGCAGGCGGTCTGCCAGCTCCTTATCCTGCAACAGTATGTTCAGCTCATAGGCGGTTTCAAACTGTACAGTGGTATCGTACACACGTACGTTTTCCCAGGGCCACAGCCAGTGCTTACCTTCCGGCAGCATACGTTTATATACGCCGTTTTCAAACACCAGGCCTGCCTGGTAGGGAGTAATTGTGATCCGTTTCATTTTGTTTTCATTTTACAATTCATAAAAAACCGGCGCTGCTTATGTTCCGTAAACACGGAGGCAAACGGCCGTTCGCAGATGCATGGCATGCTACAGGAAACCGGCAACTCATCTTTTCCTGCGCCGCATACCCGCTGCTGCTAACGGTGGGCCTGCCTGCAGGCGCCTACGGAATGGCCATCGCCTGTACCTTTTGCACAGGCCCGGCCTGCAGCGCCGGCGTTGGGGTTGCGCCTTTTTAAGGAAGCGGCGCGCTTCCGGGTTACTACATAACTTTTCAGGTTATGCGAACATGCAACTGTTGCTCTAACCAATTGAGCTAATGATCCAAAAGACCATGAAGGAATCGAACCTTCTACCCACAGATCCCGATAACTGCGTAAGCGTGGCAACAGCATACAGCCGGCTACTGCCGCTGCACTGCGGGGCTTTA
>NZ_DASTRI010000266.1:0-10362 GCF_035761305.1 Chitinophaga sp.
CTTCCCGGAAGTCGGCTTTCTCTGTTTTTGCGGTCAGGAAGATAAACGGGGCATCGCGGAGATGCTTATCCCGTTGCAGTGACGACAGTACTTCAAACCCATCCATGACCGGCATCAGAATGTCACAAACGACCAGGTGGGGTTGACGCTCGAATGCCAGCATCATACCTATTTTTCCGTTTTCAGCCGTTAGCACTTCATATCCGGCCAGTTCCAGGATTTCTGCTGTATTTTCCCTTATCTCGAGGTTATCTTCAATAAGCAGGACCGTTTTCATGATTAATGGTTTAGGGGGATTCTTTCAGGCTGTTACAGGAATGCGTTCACCTTATTTCTTCGTTGGCCTTATTTCTTCATTGAAACCGTATTTTGATATGGCATAAGTATATACACGTTCGATAGCTTTTTGCAGGAAACGCCAATCAGCTACACATTAGTTTCTCGGGAGGATATATATTTGTCCAGGCACCAAGTCGAACAGAGCCATACATGCTCACAGTAACCTTTACTTATAAAAGCTGCTGGAAAGTTAAGCATTTATAATCAATATTAACGCTTCTCAAACCGCCCTGTCTTTTCCTGTATCCTGATCCGGTATATGACCGGTCTTTTATGCTGGGCCATATGGGACTGCGCCAGCTCGGTATTCATTTCATGCATGCCGGCAGTTTCACTTACGGGTTGCTTTAACAGCCGGCCTACCAGGAACTTCATAGCATAGAACCTTTCGCGCTGATCGGTGATTTCTTCGTAATTACCCCACAATATCACACTGCGCCAATTTGTAAAATCACGTATTTCATCCACCTCAAAACAAACATCGGGGTTTTTCCGCATCATATCTATCTTCATTCCCTCATGTGAATGGGCAATAAGGTAAGTTTCGTTAAAGGCATAGCTAACAGGCACTACATATACCTTCTTTCCATCTGTGCAGCCTAAGCGGCCTGTCATATTGCCGGCAAGTATTTCATCGATCTCCTGGATTGTTAATGTACCCAACATAGTTTTATTATTTAATTTCCATCAAATACCTCAATTTATCATACTATTTGACTGCCGCCAATGATGCTGATTAAACGGAGGTCTGATCTCCGTCATCATTATTGTATTCCGGAAAACGCCATAAATACTTCCTGGTTAACGGCTAATTGAAATCATGTATGGCATTAACGACGGTCATTCACCGGAACAGAATGAACAGCTACTTTGCGGCAAAGAAAAAGGCTTATGAAAAAGATAATTGCTGTTTTTGATGGATTAAGATTTTCCGAAAGCGCCCTTCACTACGCCATTGCATTTACCAGGGAGCAGCCGGCGCACCTGGTGGGATTATTCCTGGATGACTTTACGTACAATAGCTTTAGCATGTACAAGCTGCTCAAATCCGGCGCTCAGCCTGCTGTTATAAAAAAGTATGAGGCGGAAGATCAGCAGACAAGAGCTGCCGCAACAGCACATTTTGAAAAGGCCTGCCAGCGGGCCCACCTGAATTACAGTGTGCACCACGACCGCAGCATTGCCATACAGGAGCTGCTGCATGAAAGCATTTATGCAGATCTTATTGTGATTGACGCGCATGAAACATTTGCGTACCGGGAAGCGCCCGCACCCACCCGGTTTATGCAGGATTTGCTTACAGATGTGCAATGCCCGGTACTGATAGTACCCTCTGCTTACCAGGATATAAAAAAAATATTGCTTTTATATGATGGCGAGCCGTCCAGCGTGCATGCTATAAAAATGTTCAGCTACCTGTTTCCCGGTTTGCAGATGCTGGAAACAGAAGTGCTATCTGTTAATGAGCCCGAAACGGGGCTGCACCTGCAGGATGGGCGTTTAATGAAAGAATTCCTGAAAAGGCACTTTCCGCAAGCCCGCTACCAGGTATTAGAAGGACAGCCGGAAGCGGCCATTGTGGATTACCTGCGTCAAAAGGGCAATGATACCTTAACCGTATTGGGAGCCTACCGCCGCGGCGCCGTATCGCGCTGGTTCCGGCCCAGTATGGCCGATGTGCTTGCGCAATCCGTTTCAGTTCCGTTATTCATAGCACACAACAAGTAGCACCTCCCCTGCCAAATGTTGACCGTTAAAATGATTGGTATGGCACTCCCTATCCGGCACGGCGGTACGCCCGGCCTTATTGCAGGCGTTCTATGTATTCATCTTCTTCTTTTGTGGATGGGGGCGGCTTCCTGTAGCGCGCAGATAGATGGGCCGGAGCCGGACAGCAGCATACGAAACATTCACTCTTCACCGGCCGTTGCTGTAGATACACGTACAGACTCCATACAGGTAGATACAGCATTGTACAACCGCCTGCTGCTGCATATTGTGCATAAGCAACCTTCTGTTAAATGGCCGGTAAAAACAGCTTACCCGCTGCCAGGCGCCCTGTTACCATTTAAACGCATTGTAGCTTACTATGGCAACTTTTATTCAACGGGCATGGGTGTGCTAGGCGCTTTGCCGCCGCAGGAAATGCTGCACCAGCTGCAGCAAGAGGTACATCGCTGGGAGCTTTCGGACACCTTGCTGCCTGTGCAGCCGGCCTTACACTATATTGCAGTTACCGCCCAACGAAATCCGGGCCCAGGTGCAAAGTACAGGTTACGCATGCCGGACAGGGAAATTGATAAGGCCCTGGCGCTGGCAAAAAGCATTAACGCCATCGTATTCCTGGATATACAGGTGGGGCATAGCACGCTGCAGGAAGAAATACCCGCACTGGAAAAATACCTGCGCCTGCCGGATGTACACCTGGGCATTGACCCCGAATACTCCATGAAAAACGGGCAGGTGCCCTGCAACGCTATCGGTACATTTGACGCGGCAGATATTAATTATGCCATCACCTACCTGGCGGAGCTCGTACAGCAATACAAACTACCGCCAAAAGTTCTGGTGGTGCACCGTTTTACACAGGGCATGGTTACCAATTACCACGCTATAAAGCTATTTCCCGAAGTGCAGATAGTAATGAATATGGATGGTTTTGGAGGCGTCGCGAAGAAGCGGGACTCCTACAAGGGCTGGATCGCCAATCAGCCCGTACAATTCACCGGGTTTAAGTTGTTCTATAAGAATGATGTAGTTACCGGCGGTCACCTGATGACGCCTGCTGAGGTGCTTCAGCTATACCCCCGGCCGGTATATATTCAATACCAGTAGCACTTCATGCCGCTATTCCCCCAACAGCAAAAACTTCCGGCAGGCTTTCCATGATCACGGTCACCATAGCCGCTGATATACCTCATTGGCCGGGCAGGCTGGCTGGCGTAGCTTGTAATACCTCATCACCTATCTAAAATGTGATTTTTATGGAAGCGCTTATTAAAAAATTTTCAGCAATACATATGGCCGATGTGCCGGAAGTAGGCGGCAAGAATGCCTCCCTGGGCGAAATGATCACCACCCTTACAGCAAAGGGCATACACGTGCCGGATGGTTTTGCCACCACGGCTGCTGCCTTCCGGCTGTTTCTCGAATATAACGGGCTGGCGGTACGCTTACAGCAGCTGATGCAGCAGCTGGACCGTACCGGCTTTTCCAACCTGCAGGCTACCGGTGCAGCGGCGCGCTCGCTGATATTGCAGGGCCGTATGCCGCATGAAGTGCATACGAGTATTGTTAATGCATACCGCGCGCTCTGCGGCAGCAGCGAAAAGGTACCTGTGGCAGTGCGCAGCAGCGCCACCGCAGAAGATATGCCCCAGGCCAGCTTTGCGGGCCAGCATGAATCTTACCTGAATATTGCCGGTGAGGCAGCAGTAGTGGACGCTGTGCACCGCTGCTTTGCCTCCCTGTATACCGACCGCGCTATAAAATACCGCGAAGACAATGGCTTTGAGCATAGCAAAGTGTTGCTATCGGCCGGCATACAAAAGATGGTGCGGTCCGACCTGGCCTGCTCAGGGGTTGGCTTTACGCTGGAACCGGAATCAGGCTTCCGAAATGTGGTGCTGCTTTCCGGCGTATGGGGCCTGGGTGAGAACATTGTGCAGGGCGCTGTAATGCCGGACGAATTTTATGTATTCAAGCCTTCGCTGGCACACCATAAAAAAGCTACCATACAGAAAAAGCTGGGCGAAAAAGCCCAAACTATGGTGTATACGAATGATCCGGAAGCCGGCGCAAGCACTGTAAATAAACCCACTTCGCCTGAAATGCGCGATCGTTTTGTGTTAAGCGATGCAGAGGTAACGCAGCTGGCGCAATGGTGCGTGCTTATTGAAGAGCACTACCAGCGGCCTATGGACATTGAGTGGGCAAAGGACGGTACCAGCGGGAAGCTGTTTATATTACAGGCGCGCCCGGAAACCATTCATGCGCGGGCACAAGCACGGGAGCATGCCATCTATACATTGCAGGAAAAAGGCCGGTGCCTGGTGCAGGGTGCTGCTATTGGCAGTAAAGTAGCTGCCGGTATTGCACGCATACTGGCATCACCGGCGGAAGCCGGGCAGCTACAGGAGGGAGAAATTGTGGTTACCGGATCTACCAGCCCCGACTGGGATCCGGTGCTGAAAAAAGTAGCCGCCATTGTTACAGATACCGGCGGCAGAACCAGCCACGCCTCCATTGTTGCCCGGGAGCTGGGCATACCGGCCATTGTAGGTGCGCAGGATGCTACTAAAAAAATAAGGAACGGTGACATGATCACGGTTTCATGCTGCGAAGGCAAAACCGGTTATGTGTATGAGGGGCGGCTGGCTTACACAAAAACAGATACAGCGCTTTCCAACCTGCCAATGCCCAGGTACACAGCGCCCATGCTTATTATGAGCGATCCGGATATGGCCTTTGCACTTTCCTTTTATCCCAACAGGGGTGTTGGCCTCTTAAGAATGGAGTTTATTATTACCCGCACCATTGGCATCCATCCTATGGCTTTGGTGAACTTTGATCAGCTGCAGAATAAAGCCGTCCGTGACCGTATTGCTTATCTTACCCGGCATTATACTGACAAAAAAGCCTTCTTTATTGACAAGCTTTCGCAGGGCATTGCAACCATTGCCGCCGCCTTTTACCCAAAAGAGGTGATTGTACGCATGAGCGATTTTAAAAGTAACGAATATGCAGAGCTGCTGGGCGGAAAAGGATTTGAGCCCAAGGAAGAAAACCCCATGCTGGGCTTCCGGGGCGCTTCCCGTTACTATCATCCGTTGTATAAAGAAGGATTTGGCCTGGAATGCGCGGCTGTTAAAACCGTACGGGATGAAATGGGCCTTACCAATGTAAAAGTGATGATACCGTTTTGCCGTACCCTGGAAGAAGGGAAAAAGGTGTTGGAAGTAATGCGCTCCTTTGGCTTGCCGCAACATGAGAACGGCCTGCAGGTGTACGTAATGGCCGAGCTGCCCGCCAATGTACTGGAAGCCGCCGCGTTTGCAGAACATTTTGACGGTTTTTCCATTGGCTCAAATGATCTTACACAGCTGACGCTGGGTATCGACCGCGACTCGGCCCTGGTTGCGCCGTTGTTCAATGAAGAGGATGCCGCTGCAAAAAAGATGATCACCATGGTGCTGGACACTGTCCGGAATACAGTAGTACCTATTGGCTTTTGCGGACAGGCGCCCAGCGATCTGCCGGACTTTGCAGCTTTCCTGGTAGCGCATGGCATCAACAGCATTTCCTTTAATCCGGATGCCTTGCTGCCGGGTATTGCCAACATACTGAAGGCGGAGAAAGAACAGTTTATTGACAACGAACCGTTACCGGTGATCATATAACTCATAAAGGAAGCAAATAACAGTATATGGAAAGTTTACCGGCTCCGGAGTTGAGAGGGCTTTCTTCCCTGGATATTCCCCACCTGCAGCAGCTGTATGGCAAAAACATTTTCAGGCCCGCGCATACCCGTACACTGCTGCATATAATGGTGGATATTGTAAAGGAGCCTATGACGCTGCTGTTGCTGGCAAGCTGCCTGCTTTACTTCCTGCTGGGAAACATTACGGAGGGATGGATGATGCTGGCGGCCATGCTCGTGGTTACAGCCGTATCGTTATACCAGGATATAAAAAGCTCGCGGGCGCTGGATGCGCTGCAGCAATATACTGCCCCCTCGGCTACAGTAATAAGAGATGGGCAGGAAATAACCATACCTACAGAAGAGCTGGTGCCCGGCGATTTGCTGCTGTTAAGCGAAGGCGCGCTGATACCGGCGGATGGCATTATTGTATCGGCCAATGACCTCCAGGTGAATGAGTCGGTACTTACCGGCGAATCGCTACCGGTTGACAAAGACATGCAGGCCGGCAACAACCAGCTTTACCAGGGTACTACTGTTAATGCCGGCAAATGCATGGTAACGGTAACGGCCATTGGCAATGATACACGATTGGGAGCATTGGGGCTGAGTATTGCCAGCGTGCCGCCGCCCCCTACCCGCTTACAGCTACAGGTGCAAAAAGCGGTGCGCAGGCTGGCCCTGTTAGGCGGTGCGGCCTTTGTGATCATTTGTTTGGTAAGCTTTATAAAAAACCACGACATTATCAACAGCGTGCTGCTGGGCCTTACGCTGGCCATGGCGGCATTGCCGGAAGAAATACCGGTAGCTTTTACGTCCTTTATGGCCCTTGGCGCCTATTACATGTCACGGCAGGGTATTATTTCCCGTCAGCCCCAGGTCATAGAGCATCTGGGAGCCGTGAGCGTGCTTTGCCTGGATAAAACCGGCACCATTACAGAAAACAGAATGCAGGTGGTAATGGCTTACGACCACCGCTCCGGCACGCTTACCAACCTGGAAGAGCGGCTTTCACCGGCAGACAGCCGCCTGCTGCATTACGCAGCCATGGCCAGCGAGCATCGCCCGTTCGATCATATGGAGCAGGCCATACTGGAGGCCGCGCACCGGCAGCCGTTTAATGATGCCATTATGCCGGATATGATATATGAGTACCCGCTGGAAGGCAGGCCGCCTATGATGACACATGTGTACCCGCACGACAACGGTATGATGGCAGTGGCCAAAGGTGCGCCGGAACGCATTATGCAGGTATGCAAACCGGATGCGCAGGATGCGGCCTTGCTGCAGCAACACGTGGACATGATGGCTGCACGTGGCTACCGTATACTGGGGGTAGCTACGGCATTACATGGTAACAACCCGTTGCCGCAGCGCCAGGATGATTTCAGCTGGCGGCTGGAAGGCCTGGTATGTTTGTATGACCCGCCCAGGCCACAGGCCGCGCCCCTGGTGGCATGGCTGTATGCCAACGGCATAGCAGTAAAAATGATCACCGGCGACTATGCAGCCACTGCCCTGCATATCGCAAAAAAAATTGGCATGGCTGCTAACGGGCATGTTGTTACCGGGGAGGAGATCATGTTGCTCAACGGTCCGGCGCTGCGGCAAAAGGTACAGCAGGCAGTAGTATTTGCCCGCATGTTCCCTGAGGCCAAGCTGAAAGTGATTAATGCTATAAAAGATAACGGCGAAATCGTAGCCATGACAGGCGATGGCGTAAATGATGGCCCGGCGCTGCATGCGGCGCACATTGGCATTGCCATGGGCAAAAAGGGAACAGAAATAGCGCGGCAGGCAGCCGACCTGGTAATAACGGATGATAACCTCGAAAAAATACCCGAAGCCATACGCCAGGGCCGTAAAATACACAGCAACCTTAAAAAGGCCATCCGTTATATTATCGGTATTCATATACCCATTTTGCTTACGGCTATACTACCCCTGCTGCTGAACTGGAAATACCCCTTTATTTTCACGCCTATTCACATCATTTTCCTGGAGCTGATTATGGGACCCACCAGCTCCGTATTCTTTGAAAGGGAGCCGGTGGAAACTACCGGCCGCACGGGCAATCGTAAGCAAACAAGCCTGTTCAGCAATCATGAGCTGATGGTGAACATATTACAGGGATTGGCCATTACCGCAGGAGTAATGCTGCTGTATTACCGTTTCATGCAGCACGCCAGCATTGAAGTTACACGTACAGTTGTATTCACCACCCTGCTTATCAGCAATACGCTGCTTACCTTTGCCGACCGCTCTTTTACGGAGCCTGTTACCCGCACGGTAAAGTACAGGAATAACCTGGTGCCCGTAATACTGGTTACTTCCGTATTGTTCCTGCTGGCTATTCATTTTATACCGGCGGTACGCCGGCTTTTTGGCATGGCAGCCATCAGCCTGCAGACCTTTTTTCTTTGTTTCATCGCTGCATTTATATGCGTGGCCTGGTTTGAAGTATATAAAGCGGTTAAACACCGGCAACGGTTATAAATTGGTGGCCGCATCAGATCCAGGTTATCAGCGGAAAATCCATCCGGTGAGGAAGTGCGGGATGTTTGGCAAATACACGGAAGCTATAGCTGTAGCTACCTGAAAACATTAATGATACTTTATCGCTAAAAGTTAATTTGTTACCGTTAGTGGCAGTTACCGGCAGCGGCTGTACATGCAGGTAATCATTCGTATGAACAGCATCCGATACCACTATTTCTACTCCCAGGTCGTTTACGGATAGGCTGCCTATGCAGAGTGTAATCGTTATGCGAAAGCTTTCCCCCAGCCTTTGCATCTTACTGTCGCCATCCGGCAGTCCTATAGCCATTACGTGTATTTCCGGCCAGGCTGCCAGCATCTTTTTCTTCCATACCGTCAGCTCTTTTGCCAGTGTATACTTCTCAGCCTGTAAAGCCCGGCTGCGGCTATATAATTTTTCATAGCAGGCGCCGTATTCCTTTACTACCCGCTGCATATCGCAGCCTGGCGCAACTTCAGAAAGGGATTTTCTTATCATATTTATCCATCCTTCGGGCAGGCCGCCGCTATTGCGTTCGTAAAAAAGTGGCACAATATCGTTTTCGAGCATGCTATACAGCAAGGCAGCATCCTGTGTGTCCTGCAAGGCATCCTGCTCAAAGCTGTAGCTCCCTTCCAGCGCCCACCCGGCACCTTCCCGGTATGCTTCTGCCCACCACCCGTCTTTCACACTGCAGTGCAATACGCCATTGAGCACCGCCTTCATACCGCTGGTGCCACAGGCCTCCCTTTCCAGCCGGGGCGTATTCAGCCATACATCCACTCCCTTTACCAGCAGCGCACCCAGCTCCATATCATAATCTTCCAGGAACAGGATGTGGTTGCTCACCTCCGGCTGCCGGGAAGCTAATATTACCTTTTTGATCAGCGCTGCGCCTTCACCGTCGTCGGGATGTGCTTTGCCGGCAAAAATGATCCGCACCGGCCGTGCCGCATTATTTAAAATAGCAGCCAGCCGCTGCAGATCCGTAAATAGCAGGTGCGCCCTTTTATAGGGTGCAAACCGGCGGGCAAAACCAATAAGCAACACATTGTTTTTCAGGTCGTCGAGCACACGGAGCCTCGCATCTGCGTTATTAGTACTAATAAAGGTCGTATGCAAGCGGCTGCGTATGCCCTGCAACATCTCCTGTTTCAGGGACTGCCGCACCGCCCATATGCGGGATGCTGGTATATGTTGTATGGATGATTTGCTATCCTTTTTAAGATGCTGCCACTGCACGGCTGTCCAGGTAGGCAGGTGAACGCCGTTAGTAACGCTGGTGATGTGCAGCTCACCTGGCCTGAAATCTTTCCATAGCTGCTGCAGCAGTCTGCAGGACACCTGCCGGTGAAGCCTGCTCACCGCATTTATTTCCTGTGAGAGGTGTGCTGCAAGATAAAACATGGAAAACTTTTCCTGGCCGCCATCAGCCTGGCCCAATGCCATCAGCCGTTCCCAGGAAATGTTAAAATCCCTTGCCAGATAAGACAGGTAAGCTCTCAGCTGTACTTCATCAAACAGGTCCATGGCGGCTGCAACGGCGGTATGAGTAGTGAACTGTGAAGAGGCCTTAATAACCTCCAGCGCTTCGTCGAAGTCCAGGTGTGCATGCTGTATAAGCTCCCCTATTCTTTCAAATGCAGTAAAAGCGGCGTGCCCTTCGTTAATATGAAAAACGTCGGGGTGTATGTTCAGCGCTGTTAATAAACGCACTCCTCCAATACCGAGCAAAATTTCCTGTTGTAACCGCAGCTCGCTGTTACTGTTATATAGCTTTGCGCAAATACGGCGGTCCTCCGGGCGGTTGGTGTCAACATTGGTGTCCAGCAGGTATAATGCCACACGGCCAACGCTCACTTTCCACACGCCGGCGGTTATTGTGCGGCCGGGAAATGCAATGGAAATCTGCAACGGGGCGCCGGTACTGTCATTTATACGGTAAAGCGGCAGCATTCCCATATCCATAACATCGGGCATAGCTACCTGGTTGCCCTCGGGAGACATGATCTGTTTAAAATATCCTTCCTGGTATAGCAGCCCCACTGCTATCAGCGGTATGTTGCCGTCGCTGGCTGCTTTCAGG
>NZ_DASTRI010000267.1:0-5199 GCF_035761305.1 Chitinophaga sp.
CAATGCTGCAGATATGCCGGACTTTAAACCCAATGAAATGAAGACCAAAAGTTTTCTGCAACGTTTGGAGTTTGGAGGCAATATGCAGTTTGCACGGTCTACCCGGTTTTATCCCACCACCAGCGACATAGCAGGGCAGGTAGCCTACAAGTTCCACAAAAACGGCACAGCCGGCATCGGCGCTGCTTATAAGCTGGGCATGGGCACCGGTTTTGATAACATCCGTTTTTCCAGCCAGGGCATGGGACTGCGCTCTTTCCTGGACTGGAAGCTCAAGGGTACCTTTTATGTGAATGGTGGTTTTGAGGAAAACTATGTCAGTGAATTCCAGAACGAGCAGCAGCTCAGGAATATAGACAACTGGCAGGGCAGCGCGCTGATCGGCATCAGTAAAAAATACAAGATCAACAGCAAGCTGAAAGGCAACATCGTACTGCTGTACGACTTTTTATGCAACCAGCATGTTCCGAGGACGGATCCTGTGAAGCTAAGGCTGGGATATAGTTTTTAAAGTATGCAGATAGTGTGCGTAGCAGTACAACACTTTTGAAAGATATAATCTTCTATACCTAAAGTAGTATTTATATGCGGACCTTATACCTGATCATAACCATGGCTGGTTTGTTTAACACCTTCAATGCAAACGCTCAATCTGTAGCAGACGATTGGAAATTTGTAGGAAACGCGCAGGGAGCTGCTTCCCCTTACGACCTTTATTACTATAAGCTGATACAGCTAAATGGAGCTTCCCATCGTTACGCGTCCATTATTGAAGTAAGCGTGCAGGCAGATGCGAATTACTATAATATGCAAGGCACTTACCAAATCCGGGTAGATAAATATGAAGGTACCACGGACCGGTTTGATGGTATTGAAATAAAGTGCACTTCCGGAAATCCAGGCGCGGGATATTTCTACATTTTTAATAACGCAGTATGGGTACGTAGCAATTTTAAATGGGGCTACATTTATTATCGCACCGCTGTTAATTTCACCAGTAACAGTCCCCTGAACACGGCGCCTTTTAACCAAACATTTACAGCTCCCACGGGATATGCAACAGTAACCGGCTCCGGTTCAATCAAATGCGATTTTGATAATAATAAATACTACCCCTTACCCTATACGGATGTAAATGGAGGTATTAACGTTAGCCGCGATGAACCTATAGGTTTTGCTTTATACGACAAATTGACTTATGATAGTAAACCCCAGCCTAATTATGGTTTTCAGTGGACAATGGATAGCTGGAGCACAGCTGGTGCCTCTTACTGGCTGGCTGCCTATGGCGGTATAAAAATGTTCACAAAAGCTACTCCGCGACTGGCCATAACAGTAGATGGTAACGTAGGCATTGGAACAACCGCTCCGCAGGCCAAGCTGGCCGTTAATGGCGATGTATTCGCAAAAAAGATAAAAGTAACGCAAACCGGCTGGCCTGATTATGTTTTTAGCCCCGATTATAAAATGCGCACTCTTCCAGAGCTGGAACGCTATATAAAAGAAAACCAGCACCTGCCGGAAATACCCACTGCCGCTGCAATACAGAAAGACGGTCATGATCTGGGAGAAATGAATAAAAAGCTGTTGCAGAAGGTGGAAGAGCTGACCCTGTATCTCATTGAGCTCAAAAAGGAGAATAATGAAATGAAACAACGCCTTGAGAAACTCGAAAAAAGTAAATAAGCATATGAAAAGCATTTTAAAAGCATTGTTAACCCTGGGAATATCCACTACCGTGTTTTCACAAACCAATACTTTTCCTGCTACAGGAAATGTAGGTATTGGTACTACCAGCCCTCTTGAAAAGCTGCATGTAGAAGGTGGCAATATTTATCTGAATAGCGGAAAGGATGTTAACGGATGGCACTATAACTATTTTTACTGGGTGGGTCATAGTCTTGTAATGGGAAGCCGTCCCGGTATCTATTCACATAACGCGGTGCAGCTAATGCCCGGAGGTTCTAACCTGGGAGTAACATACTCAATGCTGCAGCTTTACGATGCACCTAAGCAGGATTCTAATGTGTTAAAAATACAGTTTCATTCCAATGGACCCAGCTTTATAAATGGAGGAAACTTTGGTTTAGGTACAACCTCACCGGAAGGAAAGCTGGATGTATATGGCAGCGTACTTGTTAACAGTGGCGCCAACCTGTATCTTAAAGCGTCGGCAAGCGGCCCGTCAGATCCCGGGGATTTGGTTTTTAATGCTAATAACAATACGGAATATGCAAGAATATATGCCCAGATGGGAGGTACCGCACTCCATTTTTCAGTAGGAGCTACCCCAACACCTAGAATGACAATTACAAATGCCGGTAACATCGGCATTGGCACCGTTACTCCCGGCAGCTATAAACTGGCCGTAGAAGGCACCATTGGCGCCCGCAAAGTAAAAGTAACACAATCCTCCTGGGCCGATTTCGTATTTGCTCCCGGTTACAGCTTACCCTCTTTACAGGAGGTAGAAAAGTATATCATAACGCACAGGCATCTGCCGGACATTCCTACCGCAGCAGAAGTACAGCAAGACGGCCAGGATTTGGGAGAAATGAATAAAAAGCTGCTGCAGAAGGTGGAAGAGCTGACGTTGTACATCATTCAGCTGGAAAAGAAGAACAACGCAATGGAGCAACAGCAAAATATATTACTGAAACGTATTGAAAAATTAGAAGCACGTTAATACTATGAAAATAGGTATCTCCATTTTACTTGCTGCTTTACTGCCATCAGCTGCGTTTTCACAGAATACATTTAGTAATACAGGTACGAACGTTGGTATAGGCACCACAACGCCTGGTCAGCGGCTTGAGATAGTTACCAATGGTGCATCTAATATACAGCTAACCAATAACTGGGATGTACTGGAGCCGGTAGGCGCTATTAAGTTTAATATGGCCGGAACGGACCTGGGCTCCATAGAAACGGAAAGAACAGTGGCCGCCGGCCGGCTTTCCGCATTAAAGTTCTCCACACGGGGCAGCGGTGCTGTAGTAGCTGAAGCCATGCGTATTACAGAGAATTGGCATGTTGGTATTGGTACAACGGCACCGTTGGCAAGGCTACATGTTGTAGGGCCGCGAACATTTCCCCTGGCTAAGTTTACTGTAAATACCATACCTGCTGCAGATGCTTATTTGTCTATTGAAAATGGTACCTCAACAGGACCTTACATTCCGTGTATAAGAGGGAAAAGTAACACCATTGGCCAGCCCTTTGGGATTTATATAGTCGGGGAGGCAGAAGATGTTGTTCCATCGGCTAATGATGCTTTTGGAGGCGCTATAATACTGGATGGAAGAAGCAAGAATGCCGCTAAGCTTAATAATAACAATGTGGTTATGATCAACAGCTTTGGACAGAACCTGGTGGCCTTTAAGGCAGATGGCAGTGTGGGTATTGGAGCCTTAGATACAAAAGGCTATAAGCTGGCAGTAAACGGCAGTGCTGTTTTTACGAAGGTAAAGGTAAAAGCTTATACCGGCTGGCCGGATTTTGTGTTTGAAAAGGACTATACACCTATGTCGTTGGCAGATCTGGAGCAGTTCGTGAAACAAAATAAACACCTGCCGGATATTCCTACCGCTCAGGACGTGCAGGAAAACGGCCAGGACCTGGGAGAAATGAATAAAAAGCTGTTGCAGAAGGTAGAAGAGCTTACCCTGTACATCATTCAGCTGCAGAAAAACAGTGAAGCACAGCTGAAAATGATACAACAATTACAGGCAGCGATCAAAAAGTAAATCCCTTACTATGTATAAATTTATTATGAGCGTTTTAGGCTTGTTAGCGCTTAATGCTCAATTAAAAGCACAAACTGGTACTTTTAGTACGCTGAATTTCCCCAATACCTATACGAACACCATTACAACTGTGCTGGCTACAGCCAATTTCAGGTCCGGCTTTGTTTATCAAAGTAATGGGTCCATCAACTTTGGCCTGACCGGTTTAAAGCAAAATAATTTCAGGTTCCGCTGGCTGGCGCATGATAATGGCCCCATTGATTATACAACCGACACCGACCAGGTGATGTACCTGGACGGTAACGGAAATCTGGGAATAAAAGGCAATATAACAAACAGTGGAAATGTGGGAGTAGGCACATCTGCACCAGTGGTAAAACTCAGTGTTTGGGGGCCTGCGGATAATGATGCCGCCATCTCCCTGCAATCCGGCAGTAACAGCCGCTTTTACCTTCAACAGGGAAGCAATTTATTGAAGATAGGAGGGTTGACGCCAGGTGGAGATGGAGTTATTAATGTTGCCAGTACCGGCTATGTAGGCATTGGTATTCCCAATCCGAACACTAAGCTAACGTTGCAGGAAGTTATAACTGATACATATGCCCCTTCCTCCTCTACTTCCGTCTTTCCTAACGGTATTATCCAAAATATAACTAATGAATCCGGTGTGAATGAAACAGCTGCACTGATGCGTTTTACAATCAAACATAGTTCCGGAGTCTATCCAATTGCTTATATAGGAGCAATAGCTACAAGTGCATCGGCAAGTAATGCCGCATTCGTGATCGGTCAAAGAACTGCCCTTAATGCATATAGCGAAAGATTGCGCATAGATACCAACGGTAACGTAGGTATCGGGACTACAGACTCAAAAGGTTATAAGCAGGCCGTTGCCGGCGATATGATTGCAGAGAAAATAAAAGTAAAGCAGCAAAGCGCCTGGCCGGATTATGTATTCGCTGATCAATACCAGCTACCCTCATTACAGGAAGTAGAGCAGTTTGTGAAGACAAACAAACACTTGCCGGATATGCCTACGGCAGAAGAAGTTAAAAAGGAGGGGATGGATGTAGAAGAAATGAACCGGAAGCTGTTGCAGAAGGTGGAGGAGCTGACGTTGTATGTGATTGAGCTGAAGAAAGAAACAACCTTGTTAAAACAGCAGCTGCAGGAAGTGAGAAACAATAATGCAAACCTCAATAACTATAGAAAAGATGAAGATAAGCATTAAATATTTTTGGGGCATATTATTGACAATAGTGTCCGGGAAGCTATGGGCGCAGGCACCTGATTTGAACGTTGATATAGCCAAAACAGAGTTTCAGGCTAGGCAGATTATTCCCCCTGCGCCTGAGGCGGCTGAACTGGGGAAGTAT
Source organism: Chitinophaga sp. (assembly GCF_035761305.1). Taxonomy (GTDB): domain Bacteria; phylum Bacteroidota; class Bacteroidia; order Chitinophagales; family Chitinophagaceae; genus Chitinophaga. Next base: position 5,123 of record NZ_DASTRI010000267.1, read on the forward strand.
GGAAACACACCGGTGAGCCTGTTTACTGGTACACCCCAAATTAATATCCCGATATATGAATTAAAAGGCAGTTATCT
>NZ_DASTRI010000268.1:0-61873 GCF_035761305.1 Chitinophaga sp.
TTGCGTATCTAAAGGCGTATATTTATAAACGTGAAGCTTATTATTTACATTTCCGCACTGCTGTTGTATGTTACAAAACTACCCGCGCAAAAGGTGCGTGCAACCCTGGTCAGGAATGAGCTGATCATGCAAAACCCGCCCTTTGCAGCCTGCCATGCCTCTACTATAACGGAACTGGCCGGCCACCGCCTGATGGCTGCCTGGTTTGGCGGCTCACGGGAAAGTGCGCCGGATGTGTGCATTTACACCGCTGTGTATGAGAACGGACAATGGACCCGGCCACTGCGTATAGCCGACGGCGTAATAAATGATACGTTGCGCTACCCCTGCTGGAACCCGGTATTGTTCCGCACCCGGGCCGGGCGTTTACTGCTGTTTTACAAGGTGGGTAAGTCGCCAAGGGAATGGTGGGGCATGCTGCGTACTTCAGGCGATGACGGTAAACACTGGTCTGCGCCGCGAAGGCTGCCGGATAGTTTACTGGGGCCTGTTAAGGATAAGCCGGTGCAACTGGCCAATGGCGACATTTTATACCCTTCCAGCACAGAAAGCAGTGATGAAAAGCAGTGGCATATTCACCTGGAGAGATCAGATACAGCAGCGCAGCACTGGACCTGCATTCCCGTTGATAACGGCGCCTTTGGCGTAATACAGCCAACTATTTTATTTCACCGGGGCGATAGCCTGCAGCTGTTATGCAGGAGCCGGCAGAATTATATTGTACAATCCTGGTCCGGGGACCAGGGCGCTACCTGGGGGCCTTTAACTAAAACAACCCTGCCCAATCCCAATTCCGGAATAGACGCAGTAACCCTGCATAACGGCCTGCAGGTGCTGGTGTATAACCCGGCAGACGCCGGTAAGCAATGGTATGAAGGGCGCAGTAAGCTAAACGTGGCTGTTTCTGCCGACGGGCGGCACTGGAAAGATGTATATGTGCTGGAAAACCGGGATGAGGGGGAGTTCAGCTATCCTGCTGTTATTCAAACTTCAGATGGCCTTTTGCACATTACCTATACGGCTGATAGAAAAAATATAAGGCATGTAGTGCTGCGCGTGAAATAAGGCGTTTGAAAGAAAGCCGGCAGTGGCATTTTATTGCGGGCGGTTTAACAAATTTTAACCGGCATTTGTACAGGAGGTACCAGTAATTGGTATTGCTGCAAGCTTCGTTTTAGCAGGCGCCTGCAGGTTTGGGACATTGCCTTTACCGGGTTTAAAGAAAAGCCCCGGCCGCAGGCCAGGGCAGAAGATATGCCGGACGCCAGTGTAAGAATGTCCGGCAGCTGTTTTTACATCGCTTACAGCAAATTCTTTTTAATATAGTCTGCACTCTCCTTTATGCTCACAAAAGGATCAATGGTAATCTGGTCCTGTTCTACAAAGTAGTATTGTACGCCGGCAGTTTTTGCCTGGGCAAAAATGGCTTTAAAATCAATGGTGCCGGTGCCTACTTCCGCAAACTTAATATCGTTCTGGATCTTGTTTATATCAATGCCTACCGTATCGGGCAGTGGGCTGGGCGCGGCTTTGCTGATGTCTTTTACGTGCCACATGGGGAAACGTCCCGGTGCTTTTTCAAATAGCTTCACGGGGTCTTGCCCGGCTTTTTCAGCCCAGAAAAGGTCCAGCTCAAAATGTACCAACGCAGGATCGGTTTCATTTAACAAAATATCGTATGCAGAAGATTTTCCGTCGGGCAGTCTGCGGAACTCCCAGAAGTGGTTGTGGTATGCGAGCTTCAGCTTTGATTGCTTGCATAGTTCTCCTGCCTTGTTCAGCTGTGCGGCCATAAATTTATAATCGTCAACCGGTACCGGGTATTTATCCCAAAGGTACAGGGGCGGTACGGGCACGGTCAGGTACTCCTGTCCTGCGGCAGCGGCAATCGCTATCTGGGCTTTCAGCGCTTCATCGTTCCCGTTGCCTTTTGTTAAATAATCGTTCAGCTGGTAATGCCCGCTGGGGGTGGTTAAATTATGCTCCTGCAATAACGCTTTGAACTGCTCGGTGGTAAGTCCCCAAAACGTAGAGTCGGGGCCGTTATATCCGTAAAAGGTTTCTACCTGTTCATAACCGGCTTGCGCCACGCGCGCAATGGTGCCTCTCACGTCTTTAGCCAGCTGGTCGCGCAGGGTATACAGCTGTATGCCAAGTTTACGGCCGCCGGCCTTTATAGGTTTGCAGCTGAAAATAGAGGAGGGGAGCGCCAGCCCGGCAGTCATCAGCGCCACCTGCTGGATAAAAGACCTTCTGCTGTTGTTCATAACGATGGTTTTAAGCTTAGGATAATTTAAAGAACGTGCACAATCTAATATTTTAATTGCAAAGTTTTCGTGTTAAGTGTACAACCATTATCCTGTGCTGCCAGGTGGAAAAATGGGGTGGCAGGTTTGCACAGGCAATGCGTTTGGCCGTAAGGTTAGGCCAATACTGCAAATAATTTTTTCACCCGTTAGCCTGCTAACGGGTGTGTTCACGATGTAAGGATTTTTAACTGGCGGCTGCCTGGCTATTTAATCAAACAATTTTTCTATGGCAATTTTTTATGATCTTAAAAATTTCTTCCGGGTTAAACGATAAATCTAAAATGAGAAATCATCCGGGAAGGATTATAAGCTAATCACTTTTTTATGGCGACTTCTTTTTATGGTGGTTTCACCACAAAAAAATGCAGGGAACCGGCTCTTAAAACCGCCTGTTAATAGATGTGAATAACTTTTATGTGGATAAATGTTCCACGTGTAACATTTTTAAAAATCGTAAATAATTGTTTTTCAACTAATAATTAAGTTGTGGATAACTTGATTGTGGATAATATATTTTGGGGTGAATAAATATTGGCCTCTTTTTCAGGTTTGACGGACCTTTCCGGGAATATAGTATCACAAAAGCCGGATGGGTGCTGTATTTCCCTTAGGATGATCAATGCCCCGACCAGACTTTGTGCCCCATGGTTTCCCCGCGCGTTATTCCCGGTGGTTAACGGATTTTATCCCGGCTGTTTGCTTGCAGGGCTTTGCCCTATTTATTGCATTATTATATTAATGGTGCCTTTTATCCGGGTAGTGTGTTTGTTGCAGGCGCTATGCCGTTTACTGGGTTATCATATTAATAGTGCCTTTTATCCGGGTAGCATTTTCATTGCAGGGCTTCGTCCCATTTACTGCGTTATTATATTAGCGGTGCGCTTTACCCGGGTAGTGTGTTTGTTGCAGGCGCTATGTCTTTATTGCATTATCGTACGAATAGCACCTTTTACCCGGATGGTGTTCGTTACAGGTTGCATCCGGTTTGCGGCATCATCTTATCAATACATGCTATTGACTGTACGCTTCTCTGCAGGCTTTATACGTTCGCGGCATTTACCCCAGTACCAGCGCCCCCGCACCCTATACCCCAGGTATGAGAAAAATATGCCTTTACATTGTATATTTGTATTTATCCTTTACTTGTCATTCATACACTTAAAAGCGTTCATGAAAACACTGATCTGTACCACGCCCGGGCAGTTTGCCTATGGAGAAAAAGAAATGCCGGTTTTGGCAAAAGGCCAGGCTATTATTAAGATCAGCCGCATTGGTATTTGCGGTACCGACCTGCATGCATTTGAAGGCACACAGCCTTATTTTGAATATCCCCGCATCCTGGGGCATGAGCTTTCCGGTGTGCTGGTGGAGGCAGATGGAGCGCCTGGTTTTGAAAAAGGCGAAGCCGTAACATTCATTCCTTATTTTAACTGCGGTACCTGTATTGCCTGCCGTTCCGGCAAACCCAACTGCTGCACCAGCCTGAAAGTATGCGGCGTGCATGTAGATGGCGGAATGGTAGAATACCTGTCGGTACCCAGCCATACGCTGGTGCACGGCCAGGGCCTTTCGTTTGATGAGCTGGCGCTGGTAGAGCCGCTGGCTATTGGCGCGCATGGCGTGCGCAGGGCTGCTGTACAACCCGGCGAGTTTGTGCTGGTAGTTGGCGCAGGGCCTATTGGATTAGGCATTATGGAGTTTGCCCGCATTGCCGGCGCACACGTAATTGCCATGGATATTAATGAACACCGCCTGGCCTTCTGTAAAGATAAGCTGCAGGTGCCCTATACGGTAAATGCGGCCGGCGCTGATGTAATGGAACAGCTGAAGCAGCTTACCCACGGCGATATGCCTACAGTAGTAATAGATGCCACCGGCAGCCTGAAGGCCATACAAAATGCTTTTCAATACATGGCCCACGGCGCCCGTTATGTGCTGGTAGGCCTGCAAAAAGGAGAGATCAGCTTTTCACATCCCGAGTTCCATAAGCGGGAGGCTACCTTAATGAGCAGCCGTAATGCCACCCGCCAGGATTTTGAGCACGTTATTGATTGCATGAAAAAAGGACTGGTAAAGCCTGCTACCTACATTACCCATCGCGTAGCTTTTGATGCGGTAAAGGATAATTTTGCCGGCTGGCTGAACCCTGCCAACGGCGTTATTAAAGCCATGGCAAGCATAGCGTAATTGATTACTTTTGTTTGCATGAAACACTCCTTCCTGGCATTCTGCTGTTTGCTGCTCTGGGCTTGTAATGGTAAACAGTGCGGCAAACAATCGGCAGCTACAGATACGACTGCCGACTCACTTAACACCAAAGAACAATGGCAGGGCGTAATACATGCTGTTACCTGCCAGGATATTGAAGTACAGCTTACCTTTACCCGTGCCCGCGGTGCCGGTAACGGCACTTACCGTATGACCCAGCACTGTAAGGATAATGATAACACCTTTACGGATGAAGGCACCTGGCATGTAAAAAAAGGAAAGGACCTGGTATATGTGCTGCAAAGCAAGGAGGATGGCGCCCTTCATAATTACCGCATTAACGGTAACCGCCTGGTAGAGCTGGATGCCGACCATAAGGAAGTAGACAGCTACTATCTTGAAAAAGTGGAGTAGCCCATTGCAGAATATCCGCTACCTTTATAATAATTACCAGCTGACGATATGGGGGGCGAACGACTAAAATCTACTTACACTTACAGTGCAACCATCTTATTTTTTTTCCTGGCAATAATGGCCGTGAGCCCGGTTTATGCGCAACAACCGGTAACCATCACCAATAATCTCGACCAGCACATCTTTACCTTTGGGGAAGTACAGTATCTCGAAGATACTTCCGGCCGGCTTACCATCGGGGAGGTAAGCAGCCCTGCTTTTAACGGCTTTGCGCCCAACCGCCAAAGCACCCCGCAAAATCATCACCTGGGCGCTGTTTACTGGTACCGCATCAAAATAAAGCACAATCCTGCCGTACAAAAGCATTTCATCCTGGAGTATTTTGACCAGACCATTGATGAAATTACCGCCTATATGCCCGCCGGCAACGGACAATTCCGCCAGGTACAGCTGGGCGACCGGTACCCCTTCAGCCAACGCCTGTTCCGGCATAAGAACTTTGAGCTGAACCTGGACAACAGTCAGGCAGGGGAACAGGTATATTATTTCCGCATCCGCTCTGAGCAGATTGCAGATGTGATTATAGTGCTGCGCTCCGTAAACAAATTTGTGAGCTACGCCCTCAATGAATATTTCTCTTTCGGGATCTTTTATGGCATGATCCTGATCTTCAGCTTCTATAATCTTATTATGTTCCTGGCCGTACGTCAGCGGCAGTATTTATATTATGTGCTGTACAACCTCAGCGTAGCGTTGTACGAAATGTGTACCGATGGTATTGCTTACCAGTACCTGTGGCCGCATGCGCCTGTGTGGAACCAGTATGCTTTTGCCGTGCCGCTTTGCTGTATGAGCATTTTTGCCCTGCTGTTTACCCGCAAGCTGCTGTACGTAAAGTCCCGCGCGCCTTTGCTGAACAAGGTAATACTGGGTATTGTTGCCGCCCGGGTGCTGCTTTTCCTGGCAGCCTTACTCGTAAACCGCACCTGGTTCAACTACAAGTTCATTGAAATGATACCCCTGGCAGTTGCCTTCTTTACCGGCATATATATATGGAGCCGGGGGTACCGGCCGGCCCGTTTTTTTGTGTTGGCCTACAGCTTTTTGTTCGTGGGCTTTATGCTCAAGTTTTTTATCATGCTCGGGTATGAGTGGCTCAACTTTGGCGTGGTGAGCTACTACAGCCTCAGCTTTTGCTTTATCCTGGAAATGTTCTTTTTATCCTTTGCCATTGGCGATAAGGTACGCCTGCTGAAAAAGAAAAAAGACAAAGCGCAGCGGCAGATCATCAGCCAGATGACGGAGAACGCCCGCCTCAAAGATACCCTGAACCGGGAGCTGGAGTCGCAGGTAAGGCAGCGCACAAAAGAGGTGATCCAAAAATCAGAGCTGATTGCCCGGCAAAACCAGGAGTTGCAGCAGGCCAACCAGCTGCTGCAGGAGCAGGCCGCTGAAATATCCCGCATGAACGCCCTGCTGGAGCAGGATAACCGCCAGCTGCAAACCAATGTGGAAAAAGTATCGCGCGCCCGGGTGCTTTCCGCCCCGGTGGATTTTGAGGAGTTCAGCAAAATATACCCCGATAAGGAAAGTTGCTTTAAATTCCTGGCCGATCTTAAATGGAGCCAGGGCTACGCCTGCCGCAAATGCGGGCACGATCATTTTTTTAACGGCCATTTATTATACAGCCGTCGCTGCGCCAAGTGCGGGTATGAGGAGTCGGTAACCGCCAATACCATTTTACAGAATACCCGTATTGATATTAATAAGGCCTTTTACATGATATTCCTGGTGTACTCCACCAAGGGAAAAATATCCTCTCACAAGCTCTCCGAGATACTGGACATTCGCCAGAGTACCTGCTGGTCTTACAGCAGCCGCATTAAAAAAGTAATGGAAGAAAGGAAAAAAACACTCCGCCATTCCGACGAAAAGGGGTGGAGCAAGCTGGTAATGGAGTACGATTAACCCCTTTTTAGCCAGGTAACCATCCGTATCAGTTTCTGCCTGCCTGCCGCCCTGCCGGAGGTGGAATGTCTTTGATTATCAGGCCCGTTCAACCGTTTCAAGCTACGGTGCTTAAGCGTATCAAAAATTTTGCAATATGCTTATTATCAGCAAGTTATAAAAAATATTTTTGGTTTTCAACCTAAATTTCGGATAACTTTACAGCAGGGGGTACGTTATGAGATCAAACCAAAACAGATACAAAGATTTGTTATTCCATTACACTTTATGTTTATCCGTATGCAAAAAAAGGTTACGCTTTTAGTGGCCTTCCTGCTGCTGGCTGTTATATATGCCGGTGCGCAGGACAGGACCGTACAGGGGCACATTAAGGACCAGCAGGGCAATGCCCTGCCAGGGGTGTCCGTGGCAATTAAAAACACCAGCCGGGGCGCTATGACCCAGGCAGATGGTAATTACAGTCTGCAGGCCGGCCCGGCAGACACGCTGGTATTCTCCTACATCGGCTACCTGTCGCAGGAGGTAGCGGTAGGCAGCCGCGCTACCATTGATATTACCATGCAGGACCAGAACAAGCAGCTGAATGAGGTAGTGGTAGTAGGGTATGGCACCCAGCGCAAAAAAGACATTACCGGCGCCGTATCAGTAGTAGGAGAAAAGGAATTTGCTTCCCGTCCCAATACGCAGCTGGGCTCCGTGCTGCAAGGCAAGGCAGCCGGCGTACAGGTGCTGTCCTCTTCCGGCAAACCTTCCGCTGGCTTAAACATCCGCATACGCGGCACCAACTCTATCGGCGCCAGCAGCAACCCGCTGTATGTAATTGACGGTGTGCCCACAACCGATACCCGCTCGCTGAACCCGGCGGATATTGAAAGCGTATCTGTACTGAAAGATGCTGCTTCAGCCGCTATTTACGGTGCGTCCGGCGCTAACGGCGTGGTGCTGATCACTACCCGCAAGGGTAAAACCGGTGAGCCCCGCTTTGAGTTCAATGCTTATGGCGGCTACTCCTCTGTGTGGAAAAGGCTGGATGTGCTGAATGCCAGCCAGTACAGGGATCTGATGACGGAAATGGGCTACATTACCGACTGGAATAAGTATAACCAAAACACCAACTGGCAGGATGAGGTGTTCCGTAAAGGCACTTCACAAAACTACCAGCTGTCTGTTTCCGGCAAAAACGATAAAACAACCTATTACCTTTCCGGCGGCTGGGTGCAGCAGAACGGCGCCGTACGATCCGCTACCATGGATCGCTTTAATTTTAAGGTGAACCTGGAGCAGAAGGTGAACAACTGGCTAACCATGGGTACCAACGTGGCTTACAGCCGCTGGCACGATGTGGATGTAACTGATAACATAGGGGTAGATAAAGGCGGTGTGCTGTTAGGCGCGCTGGCCACTCCGCCGGTAATAGGCATTTACAACCCGGATGGTACTTTTACCAGCAACCCTTTCCAGGACTGGGAAAACCCGGTTGCCAGCACCGATGGCGCGCAGCGCGGCTACAAGCAGCAACGCCTGCTGGGTAATGTGTATGCCGAAGTATACCTGCTGCCGGAGCTGAAATTCCGCAGCAACTTTGGTATAGATTACAACAACTCCGTTTACGATTATTTCCTGGATCCCTTCCGCACCAGCTATGGCCGCGCCAAACAGGGCATAGGCCAGAACAATACCGACCTGGTGAACTACTGGATCGCAGAAAACACTCTTTCCTACAACAAAACTTTTGGCAAGCATACCATTGGCGCTTTAGCCGGCGTGGTAGCGCAAAAAACCAAATGGGAAAGCGCAAGCATAGAAAAGAACGGCTTTTCAGGCGGCAGCATACCCACTACCAATGCGGGTTCTGTTTTTGTAACAGCGCAGAATACCAAATCGGAAAAAAGCAATGCCTCTTTCCTGGGCAGGGTTAATTACAGCTTTGAAGATAAATACCTGCTCACCGCCAACTTCCGTGCAGATGCCTCCTCTGCTTTCGGGCCGGATCACCGCTGGGGCTATTTCCCCTCCGTGTCTGTAGGCTGGCGTATTTCACAGGAAGAGTTTATGAAAGGTGTAACCGCTATCAATGATCTGAAGCTGCGTGCGGGCTGGGGCCTGGTAGGTAACGACCAGCTGGGCGACCGGCGTTATGCCTGGCTGGGCCTTGTAGGCTCGGGCAGCAACTATCCTATTGGCGGCGTGGTATTACCGGGTAATTCGCCTTCTTCTTTTGAGAACAGGAACCTGAAATGGGAAGCTACAGAACAGTATAATGTTGGTGTGGATGTAGCGGTGCTCGACTCCCGCCTAAGCTTCAGCGCAGATGCATATGTGAAGAACACTTCCGACCTGCTGCTGAATGTGCCTGTTCCGAAATCCACCGGCTTTGACGTATCTACCCAAAACATTGGCAAGATACAGAACAAAGGCCTGGAGTTCCTGGTAAGCTCCCGCAACTTCGTGGGTGAGTTCCAGTGGGAAACAGACTTCAACATCTCCTTTAACCGCAATAAGGTGGTTGATATTGTTGGGCAGGATATTTTCAACGCCAACGTGGCCAACCGTGGCAGCATAAGCCTTGCCCGCGAAGGCGAGCCCCTGGGCGTATTTTACGGTTATGTGGCCGCCGGTGTGGACCCTGAAACAGGCAACATGCAGTACCTGGATAAAACCGGTAAAAAAACATTTATGCCTGCGGCAGATGACCGCCGTATCATTGGCGATCCTAACCCGGACTTCATTTACGGGTTAACCAACAATTTCTCTTACAAAAATATTCACCTCAGCATATTCCTGCAGGGCTCACAGGGTAATGACATGTTCAATGCCTCCCGCATAGAAACAGAGTCGATGATAGACCCGCGTAACCAAAGCACTGCTGTGCTGCGCCGCTGGAAAACAGCCGGCCAGGTTACGGATATTCCCAAGGCCACGCCTAATAATTCCGATAACTCCCGTATCTCCACCCGTTATGTGGAAAACGGTTCTTACATGCGCGTAAAATCCGCTACGCTCAGCTATGACCTGCCGGCTTCCCTGCTGAACAGGATAAAGCTGCAGCGCCTGCGTGTATACGTAACCGGTGAAAACCTGTTCACCTTTACCAAGTACACCGGCTTTGACCCGGAAGTGAACTACCTGGGCAACAGCACCAACGCTACAGAGGCCAATACCTCTATGGGAGTTGATTTTGGTACTTACCCGCAAACGCGCAACCTGATTGTGGGCTTAAATGTTTCATTCTAATTCTTACAGCTATGCAAGCAAGATATATTGTATTATGTGTGTTGGCTTTGAGCCTGGGCGCGTGCAGCAAGTTTGTGGACCTGACGCCCATTTCAGATGCAACAACCGGGAACGCTTACCAGTCGGCCAGCGATGCGGAAGCCGCCCTTACCGGCGCATACGATGCCTTTCAGCAGGAGTATTACGTATGGGATAATATCAACTTTACAGACGTAGTGTCTGACAACTATTACGCCGGCGGCGACAACCCGGAAATATTTGCGCTGGACCTGCTGAACCTCAGTCCCGTGAACAGCCGCCTGTTCAACGCCTGGAGCCAGCTGTACACCGGCATTGCCCGCTGCAACATCATTCTGCAAAAGGTGCCGGACATTACCGATCCCAAGCTGGAAGCCAATAACCGTAAAGAGCAGATCCTGGGCGAAGCCGCCTTTCTGCGCGCCTACCATTATTACCAGCTGGTAAAAACCTTTGGCGGCGTGCCCCTGGTGCTGGAGCCCGCCACTTCTGCCGATCCGGGCCAGACCAATATACCCCGCTCTACCGACGCGGAAGTATACACGCAGATCATTAAAGACCTGGAGTTTGCGCTTAGCCGTCTGCCGGACGCCTATTCCGACGATGCCAGCGTAAACAAGGCGCGCGCTACCAAGGGCGCGGTAAATGCCCTGCTGGCAAAGGTATATGCGCAGAAGGCCGACCGGGATTATAATAAAGTGCTGGAATACTGCAATGCCGTTATAAGCAGCCCTGCCGGCTACCAGCTTATTAACTATAACTTCCTGTTTGATGGCAACCATTATAACAACGACGAGTCTATTATGGAGGTGCAGTATACCGGCGGGGCAGAGGCCAACTACGGCCCGCAGCTGCTGCTGCCGCCTTCTTTAAGCGGCGATACCTGGCGCAAATTTGTAACGCCCTCCAAAGACCTGGTAAAGGCTTTTGACGATGAGCATGACAACATCCGCAAGAACACTACCGTATTGTTTGAAAATGTAACCTGGACCGATGAATACTGGGCTATTGGCGGCGGCAGCGTGCCTTTTGCCTACAAATGGAAAAGTGCCAGCGGGTGGGCCAGCACAAACCGGCAATACCTGTTCCGCCTGGGCGATATTATACTGCTGAAAGCCGAAGCCCTGAATGCGCTGGGCCGGCCCGGCGACGCAGCAGTAGAAGTGAATAAGATACGCGCACGCGTAAGTTTGCCTGGCGTAACTGCTACCACCAAAGAAGCCATGCAGCTGATCATTGAAAAAGAACGCCGCCTGGAGCTGGCACAGGAAGGCCAGCGCTGGGACGACCTGCGCCGCTATGGCCGTGCAGAAACCGTGATGAACGGGCTGAATGAGATAGACCTGCGCACCAACCAGCGGGTGAACTACAACATGACAAAGGATAAGGAGCTGATGCCCATTCCGCAACTGGAACGCGACCGTAATAAACAGCTGGGCCAAAACCCGGGATATAATTAATAGCATTTATCTGCGTCATCAACCATGCGGGCCGGCATATCATGCTGCCGGCCCGTTTTTCATTTCACAGCACAATCATCTTTTATGAAAAATATACCATACGGCATTTGCTGCCTGGTGCTGGCCGTGGCCTGTGGTAAAAGTTCTTCCAGGCAAAGCGGCAAAACGCCTGCAGATACTGCTGCCGTAACCGGCAAAGCCAAAGTATGGGTGACCGCCGGCAACCAGGCAAAGCTATTACAGGCGCAGCAGGATGTTGACATTACTACCGACACAACTGCAGCTGCAGCAACAATACACATTGATTTTACCAGGCAGCTGCAGCAGGTAGCCGGCTTTGGCGCTGCATTAACCGGTTCAGCTGCCTACGTGATCAATAAGCTTAACAGCGCGCAACGCCAACAGCTGTTACAGGAGCTGTTTGATCCGCAGCAGGGTATTGGTATCAGCTACCTGCGTATTACCATGGGCGCATCCGACTTTTCTTTGTCTGATTTCACATATGACGATATGCCGGCCGGGCAAACAGATCCCGGGCTTACGCATTTCTCTATTGAAAAAGACAGGGCCGATGTGCTGCCGGTTTTAAAAGCCGTTAAGGCAGTGGCCCCGGGCATACAGATCATGGCTACGCCCTGGAGCGCCCCGGCCTGGATGAAGGATAACGGCAAACTGGCCGGCGGGCGCCTGCTGCCGGAGTGGTATGCCGCCTATGCTGCCTATTTTGTAAAATACCTGCAGGCATATGAGCAGGAAGGCATAACCATTAATACCGTTACACCGCAGAATGAACCGCTGTTTGAAGCCAAATATCCCTCTATGTACATGGATGCTCCTGCACAGGCGGCATTTATTAAAAATCACCTGGGACCTGCCCTGCAGAAAAATAATCCTGCCACCGGCATCATCATTTATGATCATAACTGGGACCACCCGGAATATCCCATCAGCATACTGAACGATGCGCAGGCTAAACCCTACATTGCCGGCAGCGCTTTTCATGCCTATGCGGGCGAAGTAAGCGCCATGTCGCAGGTGCATGCAAAGCATCCCGATAGGGACCTTTATTTTACCGAGATTTCCGGGGGCGGCTGGGCTACTGATTTTTCCGCCAACCTTGACTGGAACATGAGCAACCTGTTCATAGGAGCCATGAATAACTGGTCAAAGGCGGTGCTGCTCTGGAACCTGGTGTTGGACAGCAACAACGGCCCGCAAAACGGCGGCTGCCAGGATTGCCGGGGAGTGGTAACCGTGTCCGCAACCGGCAACATCACCCGCAATGTGGAATATTACGCCATTGGCCAGCTGGCGAAATTTGTACGGCCCGGCGCTTTTCGTGTAACAATCACCGGTAGTGCCATACCCGGCCTGGAAAGTATTGCTTTTTTAAATAAAGACGGCTCCCGGGTGCTGGTAGTGCTGAACCGGCAGAATAATGCGCAGACTTTTGCCGTAACAGACGGCCGTCAGCAGTACCGGTATTCCCTGGAAGGCAAAGCAGTGGCTACTTTTGTATGGTAATGCCTGTTTAAGTGTGCTGCGCCTTCCGGGTGTAGGACACTTAAACGCTTTTCCCTACTTTTGCCCCTATAACGAACCATCTTATGCTGCAATTATCCAACGAGAAAATAAACGTTACTATAGCAGAAAAAGGAGCGGAGCTGCAAACCCTTACCCGTAAAGACATGCCGCTGGAATACCTTTGGAATGGCGATGCCCGGTTCTGGGGTAAAAAAAGCCCGGTGCTGTTTCCCATTGTAGGCGGTTTGCAAAACAACAGCTACCGTTATAACGATGAAACATACACGTTGAGCCGCCATGGCTTTGCCAGGGGCCATGTGTTTACCGTAGTGGAACAATCCGCTGACAGCGCCATCCTGCGCCTTACGGATAGTGCAGAAACGTTAAAGGTATATCCTTTCCATTTTCAGTTTGAGATAGCGTATGCTTTGCAGGATGCGGGTATCAGCGTTACCTATCGCGTTAAAAATACCGGCAGTGAAAAAATGTATTTTTCCGTGGGCGGCCACCCGGCATTCCGCCTGCCGTTGGCCGATGGTACGGCTTATGAAGATTATTACCTGTATTTTAACAAACAGGAGCACGCGGGTAAGTGGCCGTTAACCTCCGGGGGTTTAATTGAACGCACTACCGAGCCGTTGCTGGAAAATACGCATGTGCTGCCGTTAAAAAGATCCTTATTCTACCAGGATGCACTGGTGCTGAAACACCTGGCATCAGATACTGTTACGCTCAAAAGCGATAAAACGCCCCACGGCCTTACCTTCCATTTCAGCGGCTTCCCTTACCTGGGCATATGGGCCGCTAAAGACGCGGACTTTGTATGTATAGAGCCGTGGTGCGGCATTGCCGATCATGTAGATGCCAGCGGCCGTTTAGAGGAAAAGGAAGGCATTGTTGCACTGGCGCCCGGTGCGGAGTTTGAGCGGAGCTGGCGCGTGGAGCTGTTTTAGCACTTGATAACCCTTAACGCTAATTAACGCAGCTTAACCTCACTTAACTGCACCATTGTAGCCCGCGGCAGCTTTTTATCATCCAAAGTGAAAATATATGTCGACTATGGCCAGGAAAAGGGTAACCGGCTCCGGAAAGCCAACCAGCTCAAAGATGCCGGCAATAATGTAATGCAGTTTAATACCATTGTAGATGCGCTGAATTATATGGACCAGCAGGGATGGGAGTGCGCGCAGGCATACACGATGGACACCAACTGTATACAGTACCTTTTGCGTAAGCCGGCAGATTGAGCAATGCCGCACCAGGCACATGTTTAGCAGCTGCTGCCCAAAGCAGGCTGGCATTATTTTAGTACTGTAAGTAAGTGAAGTTAAACGGAAACCAAATTTTTTTAACTACTAAAACTTACAGGTATGCCAGCAAAAGACAGATCTATCGGCAATCAGGGTTTAGAGCAGGGCGGACCTAATTTAGGGAATGATTATAGCCGTAACATTACCCGTGAGGCGCAGCAGAATGATACTTCCGATATTCCAATAGAAAAGAATAAAAGCAAGGATCATAAAAAAGCAGTGGAAAAAGAACAGCATAAAAAGCAAAGTAAATAGCATCCATCCCCAATAAAAAAGCATCCATTCCCCAATAAAAAGCAGGTTATAATTCTATAGAGGAATTATAACCTGCTTTCCTGTTTTTAACAGGTGAAGTGTTGCATTATTTCAGTTCCAGTAACACCACAGATTGTGGCGGTAAGCTCACGCTCAGGTTATTACCGTTCTTTTTAGCACCGTTGAATTTAGCCGGCTGCACCGTATGCGGCGCTTCAAAGGTATTGACGTCTGTAAATTTAGCGGAGGTAAGTACCTGCCCGTTTACTGTTTTCCAGGGAACATTGCTGAAAATGGTAGATACATTAATGGTGTGGTGCGGGTCCAGGTTCACCATTGTAATATGTATTACGTTATTGGAGTCCAGTGAGGCAGATGCGTTTACAGCAGGTATCTTCTCATTGCCCAGGGAATACTGCGGGCTGTTAAGCATAATGGGCAGCAGCCGGGCATCCTGGTGCGCCTTGTACAGGTCAAACACGTAATAGGTAGGGGTGAGCAGCATCTTTTCCTTATCCGTAAGAATAAGGGCCTGCAGCACATTTACGGTTTGGGCAAGGTTGGCCAGGCGTACACGGTCGCAGTGGTTATTAAAGATGTTGAGGGTAGAAGCAGCCACCAGCGCATCGCGCAGGCTGTTCTGCTGGTACAGGAAGCCGGGATTGGTGCCTGGTTCTACGTTGGTCCAGATACCCCATTCATCAACGGCCAGGGCTACACGCTTTTGCGGATCATAGTGGTCCATGATAGCGCTGTGGCGGCTCACCAGTTCCTCCATATGCAGGCATTTGCGCATGGTGGTAATATATTCCTGCTCATCAAACGCAGTGGCGGAGCCTTTATCCCGCCATTCGCGGGGCACGGTGTAATAGTGCAGGGAAAGGCCCCACATCTGGTTAAGCGGGATGTTGCGCATGCAGGTTTCTGTCCATTCATAGTTCCCGTCAGATGCGCCGCAGGCTATTTTTTTCAGCTGGGCGCCGGGATAGTTCTTGGCAAAGGTAGCATACCGCCGGTATTGATCAGTATAAAAAGCGGCCGTCATGTTGCCGCCGCAGCCCCAGCTTTCGTTGCCCACGCCCCAGAAGTGTACGTTCCAGGGCTCGCTGCGCCCGTTCTGCTTCCGTATTCTGGTCATGGGGCTTTCGCCGCTGAAGTTGAGGTATTCTATCCATTTCGACATTTCTTCTACCGTACCGCTGCCTACGTTGCCGCTGATGTATGGCTCACAGTGCAGCAGGCTGCAAAGCTCCAGGAATTCGTGTGTGCCAAAGCTGTTATCTTCTGTAACACCGCCCCAGTTGGTGTTTACCATTTTGGGACGCTGCTCCCGCGGGCCAATACCATCGCGCCAGTGGTATTCATCTGCAAAGCAGCCGCCCGGCCAGCGCAGGTTAGGGATGTGTATTCTTTTCAGGGCCTCTACCACATCCATCCGTATGCGGTCTTTTTTCTCCACAGGCAGGTTTTCATCTACCCAAAAACCGCCATAAATACAATGGCCCAGGTGCTCGGAAAAATGCCCGTAAATGTGCCGGCTGATGGTTAGCCCGGTGTTGTTTTGCTGAACGGTAAGTGTGGCTTCATTTTGTCCGGCTGCGCATAAAAAAGACAGCACGGCCAGGAGGGAGCTAAGTAATTTTCTCATTATAACGTGAAATTAAGATCACTAAGCTAGGAATTATTTTTATAAATGTCAATTATACAATTAAAATTATGGAGGCAGGAATCCATGCAATATTGCCCGGTAAATGGTAAAACCCCGCCGCATAGCGGTTACAGGACCACGTTACTACGTTGAAGGCCGGTAAAATTTCCGTAACTTTAGTAAAAGCGTTTTTTTATGGCCCATCCTAATATTGAACTGATAGCCGCTTTGAGAGAAACGGCCAAACGCCTGCAAAACGGGGCAGCCTACGCCTGGGGCAATCATGGCACCTGCAACTGCGGCAACCTGCTGCAGGTAATTACAAACCTGAGCAAGGAAGATATTTTGTCCTATGCCCAAACGGGAATAGGCGAATGGACGGAGCTGGCAGAGGAATACTGCGTGGTATCGGATGCTCCTGTAGGCATGCTTATTACGAAGCTGCTTGAAAAAGGACTGACGCCCACAGATATACATAATATTGAATATTTACAGGACCGGGATGTGCTGGCCCGGTTGCCGGAGGGTTTCCGCTGGCTAAAACGGAATAAACGGGAAGACGTGATCGTTTACCTGGAGGCTTTTGCTAATATGCTGGAAGATAAGCTGTTACAGCAGGTAGAGGTCCCCTACGAAAAGTGGCTGCAACCAGCGGGTTTAACATTTTGTTAACAGGCCAATTAACGGTCCGTTAACTACTGCCAAATCGATTAGTGCTACTTTTGAAAACCATCTGTTACACAATGAGAACAATGTAACTGATCAGCATCATTGTCATGTCATATTTTTCCTCAAAATATTGTTCAGAGATAATTTAATCAAAACTGGCACTATCGATCCAATGCAATATACTCAGGAGCATATTTACGAATTATTGCTGCGCAAAAAGAACGGGAACATTGAGCAGGCAGATAACCAGTACCTGGAACAGCTGCTGGCGGATAATGAAGATGTAAGCCGTTTATGGAACGATATACGCCAGCACGATTTTGATGAAGAGATATGGTATGAAATAGAGGACAGTGAAGCTGCCTGGGCAAACGTGGAACAGCAGCTCCTGCAACCGGAGCATAGCAAGGTACGGCGGCTCAGGGGGATAAAATGGCTGGCCGCAGCATGCCTACTGGGCATTATGGCCGCGGGCGCCTACTACCTGTTAACACCATCCGCAGAAATGTCGGGCGAAGAAATGGCCGCAGCCGCATCCCATGCAAAAGGGCTCCGTTTAAAGCTTTCCAACGGCAAAACCATACAGCTGCCCTACAACCAGCCTTCACAACAGATCACTACAGGCACCATAGCGCTGAACGCCGGCGCCAGAACCCTGCAATATACCGCGGAAGACCGCAGCATGGGCGGGTTGAACACCCTCATTGTACCACCTAAAATGGATTACCGCGTTATTTTATCCGACGGTACCGAAATATGGCTCAATGCCACCTCCACCCTGAAATTTCCTTTTGCTTTTAACGGCACCCGCCGTGAAGTGTACCTGGAAGGGGAAGGCTATTTTAAAGTAGCAAAAAAAGCAGGCAAACCTTTTATTGTACATACGCCCGAAACCGCAGTAGAAGTGCTGGGTACGGAATTTAACATCAATACCTACAAAACCGGTGTTACCAGCACCTGCCTGGTGTCAGGCGCCGTGGCCACCCACTCCGGCTCCTCCACCATTGTGCTCAAACCCGGACAGGAAGCCGTATATATGACCCGCCAGGGATTTACCGTACAGCAGTTTGATGCCGATATGGTGCTTTCATGGATGAACGGCATTTTCCAGTTTGATAATACCCGCCTGCGCGACCTGGCGCCGGTAATCAAACGCTGGTTTGGCATAAAGGTGGTGTTTGATGATCCGTCGCTGGCCGATGCACCCTTTACCGGCGTACTGGATAAGCATCACGACCTGCCCTTTTTCCTGAGAAACCTGAAGAACACAGGTGTCGGAATTGATTATTATTACGACCAGGAAACCCTGCATTTAAAAGCAGCAGCAGTTAATAATTAAGAATGAATAATGAATAATTAACAATAATAGAGGTGTGTACATAGGGATGTGCTTCTATGAACAAATGCCTGTTATTAATTCTTCATTGTTAATTATTATTTGCCCGGCGATGCCGGCTTATATCCAAAAACGTACTCCCCCTGTCCTTAATGCTCACTAATTAAAAGGAACACAGGTACTTTAAAGCACCAGTGCCCCTTTTATTATTAATTCTTCATTCTTAATTATTAATTTATATTGCGGCGCTATGCAAGCCGCGCCTGATGCCCCGCATATTTTCTATGAAAGCAATACCATACTGGTAAGATCTGTTACCGGCACTTCCCGCCGGCCGGAGGCCAGGGTACAATCATTCCCGCTGGCGCACCGGCATCGTATAGCCGTTCACTGCACATTCAGCGAGCACCCCGAATGGGATTTTTCCACGCCTTTACAGGAAACATTAACCGTTGAACCGGCTGTATACCCCGCTGCGCACCGCTTACTGGCCATCTCCGACATAGAAGGTAATTTTGATGCCCTCCGCGATCTGCTGCTGGCGAACGGCGTAATAGACACGCATTACAGCTGGACCTTTGGCAATGGCCGCCTGGTGCTGGTGGGTGATTGTATGGACCGGGGCCCGCACGTAACCGAGTGTTTATGGCTGCTTTACAGCCTGGAGATAAAAGCCCGGCAGCAGGGCGGACATGTGCATTTCATCCTGGGCAACCATGAGATCATGAACATGGCAGATGACCTGCGCTATGTGCCTGCAAAATACCTGGCCAATGCCCGCCTGCTGCGATGTGATTACACCCTTTGGTATAAACCGGGTACAGAGCTGGGCCGCTGGCTGGCCACCAAAAATGTTGTTGAAAAAATAGGTCCGCTGCTGTTTGTGCACGGCGGTATCAGCAGCATGGTAAATGACCTGCAGCTTTCCATACCAGAAATGAATGAACTGTGCCGGCGCCGGTACTTCACACAGCTATTGCCGGGGCATGCGGCGTCATACCTGCTCATGGATGCCCCGGGTGCTCCTTTCTGGTACCGCGGTTACGCCATGGGCAATGCTACCCTGCAGCAGGTAAATGATACGCTGCGGCGGTTTGCAGTGGAGCATATTGTTATTGGCCATACCACGGTGAGCCAGGTGACCACTTTTTTTAACGGTAAAGTAATAGATGTAGACACCCTGCATGCAACAGGCATTTCAGAAGGCCTGCTGCTGCAGAACGGGCGGCTGTTCAGGGTAGATAAAACCGGCAGGAGGGAAGCGCTGGAATAAAATCATCCCAACAGGCTGATATTGAAGCAGCCGCACCAATCATCAGATTTATTTGAATAATTGTCGAATTGACAATATATTAGAGTTTGTTAATTCTGTAATTCAACGTTATGAACAAACTGGCATTTATCGATTACATCATCTTTATCGTGTACTTCATGGTAGTGGCCTCTTACGGATACTGGATCTATCGGCGTAAGAAAAGGACCAGCCTTGATACCAAAGACTTTTTCCTGGCAGAAGGTTCCCTAACCTGGTGGGCTATTGGCGCATCGCTGATTGCGTCCAATATATCTGCAGAGCAGTTCATAGGCATGAGCGGCAACGGTTTTTCCGTAGGCGTGGCCGTAGCTGCGTATGAATGGATTGCGGCTATTGCCCTTATTATTGTGGCGGTGTGGTTTATGCCCGTGTACCTGAAGAACCACATTTTTACCATGCCGCAGTTCCTGAAAACCCGCTATAATGAAACGGTAAGTCTTATTATGGCCATTTTCTGGCTGTTCCTGTATGTGTTTGTGAACCTTACCTCCATCCTGTTCCTGGGCGCGCTGGCTATCAACAGCCTGGTAGGCAACGGCAATTTCCATCTGATCATGATTGGCCTGTCGGTGTTTGCGCTGCTCATTACCCTGGGCGGCATGAAGGTGATCGGTTATACCGATGTGATACAGGTAGCCGTTTTAATCATTGGCGGCCTGGCCACTACTTACCTGGCCTTAAGCATGGTAAGCGAGCATTTTGGCCTGGGCAGCAACGTGCTGGCAGGTTTTAATGCGCTCATGAAAGATGCGCCGGAACATTTTAAAATGATCATGGAAAAACCGGCGCAGGATGCGCCGCAGCAAGAGATCAATAAATACCTGATGCTGCCTGGTTTATCCATGTACCTCGCAGGGCAATGGATCGTGAACCTGAACTATTGGGGCTGCAACCAGTATATTACACAACGCGCGCTGGGGGCTAATCTGCAAACTGCGCGCAATGGTATTTTGTTTGCCGGCCTGCTTAAGCTGATGATGCCCATTATTGTAATGCTGCCCGGTATTGCTGCATACGTATTGTACAAGAACGGCAGCCTGCAGCAGCAAATGGCGCCCGGCGGGCACTTTAATGCAGATAATGCCTATGCCGCCATACTTGGCTTTTTGCCTTCCGGCCTGAAAGGGTTGTCGCTGGCGGCTTTAACAGCGGCAATAGTAGCATCGCTGGCAGGAAAGGCCAACAGTATATCCACCATTTTTACACTGGATATTTACAAGAAATACATTCGCAAAGAGGCCAATGAAAAGCAGCTGGTATGGACCGGCCGTATGACAATTATAGCGGCCATGCTGCTGGCTATATTATTTACCTGGAACGATCTGCTGGGTATTGGCGGGGAAGGCGGTTTTACCTTTATCCAGAAATACACCGGTTTTATAAGTCCGGGTGTTTTCGCCATGTTTCTGCTGGGCATGTTCTGGAAGCGCACCACGGGCGCAGCTGCAGTAGCGGGCATTGTTACCGGCTTTGTGCTGTCGGTGGTGTTCAATAACTATGCGCCTCAATGGTTTGGAAATGAAACGCTTTTATACACGGCTTTCCCTAACGGGAAGGGTAAATATGAAATTCCCTTCCTCATTTGTATGGGATGGTCCTTCTTTTTTACAGTGCTGGTAATGGTGTTAATGAGCCTGGCAGGTCCCAAAGTGAACCCCAAAGCTTTTGTACTGGATGCCAGCATGTTCCGTGTAAAGCCGGCAACCATGGTGTTAATTGTAATCACGTTATTGATATTGAGCGCGTTGTACGTACGCTTCTGGTAAGTTGTGAGGCTGCCTGAGGCTATAAGCGTTCAGCGTTTAACAGTATACGTTAGTATAATAAAAAAAGGCGGTAGGAATACCGCCTAATTTTTTAACCATATCCTATGAAAAACCTGATGCAAAGATATACGGCTGCGGTTACCTGCCAACATTCATTTGGTGAAGTATGGATTTTATCTAGTAAACGCAGCTATTTGGCTATCCTTAACCAGGATTTAACAAAAAAAACGTTACATATCGATAAAATTCATATCAAAATATTCCCCTGTTCCGGGTAATCCGTTACAACGTCTGTTGCGTTTTTGTTAACTTTGGCTCATATGAGAATAGAAGAAGCCATTAAACAAGGGAAATTCACCAATAATTTTCATAAAGTTCTGGTCAATCTTATTTTCACCAGCAACTGGCTTCGGGATGCAAATGCGGAAATTTTCAGGAAGTACGACATTCTGCCTCAGCATTTTAATGCGCTGCGCATTATTAAAGGCCGGCATCCCAAACCGGTTTCTGCCGGGGAAATTAAAGAGGTGCTGCTGGATAAAGCCAGCGATGTAACCCGTTTGCTCGACAAACTGGTGAAGCAGGGGTATGTAAAACGCCAGCTTTGCGAATACAACCGCCGCAAAATGGACATTACCATTACTCAACAGGGCCTGGAGCTGCTGGAAGAGCTGGAGGTTCCCATGAAAGCTTTTTATGACGATCTTGCCACCCGCATTACCGCAGAAGAGGCACAACTGTTAAGCGACCTGCTGGATAAAATACGCAATAATGAATAATTGACAATTAATTATTGTAGCAATCATTGTTTATTTAGTATTCATTATTAATTGTTAATTATTAATTCGCTAATGCATTTACCCCCGCTTATTACAGACCTGGCTTTAATACTGGCAGCCGCGGCCGTTACCACCCTCATTTTTAAAAGGTTAAAGCAGCCGTTGGTACTGGGATATATTGTGGCCGGGCTGCTGGTGGGACCGCACGTATCGCTGGTGCCTACTGTTACAGACGAAGCCAATATTCAAACCTGGTCGGAGATAGGTGTTATTTTCCTGCTCTTTAGCCTGGGCCTGGAGTTCAGCTTCCGCAAGCTGATAAAAGTAGGCGGCAGCGCCTCCATTACCGCTGTAATAGAAGTAGGTATTATGCTGCTGTTAGGCTATGCAGCCGGCCGTTTATTAGGCTGGTCCGCTATGGACAGTATTTTCCTGGGCGGCATTCTTTCCGTATCATCCACTACCATTATTATACGTGCATTTGAAGAGCTGGGCGTTAAGGGCCAGCAGTTTGCCGGGCTGGTATTTGGCATCCTGGTGGTGGAAGACCTGGTGGCCATTGTGCTGCTGGTGCTGTTATCCACCCTGGCGGCCAGCCGGCAGTTTGCCGGTATGGAAATGCTGGGCGCTGTGGTAAAGCTGTTGTTTTTCCTGATTATCTGGTTTGTAGCCGGCATCTTTTTTCTGCCCACATTATTAAAGCGCACCCGCAATTTAATGAGCGAGGAAACCCTTTTGGTTACCTCCATAGGGTTATGCCTGCTTATGGTGGTACTGGCCACAGCGGCGGGCTTTTCCCCTGCGCTGGGCGCTTTTGTGATGGGCTCCATACTGGCCGAAACCACCCAGGCAGAGAAAATAGAGCACATGGTAAAACCGGTCAAAGAGCTGTTTGGCGCCGTGTTCTTTGTATCAGTAGGGATGTTGATCGATCCGGCTATGATCGTTAAATATGCAGGGCCGGTGGCTATTATCACCGTTATTACCGTAGTGGGTAAAACGCTTAGCACCACCATAGGCGCCCTGGTATCGGGGCAGCCGCTGAAGCCCGCTGTACAGGCAGGTATGAGCCTGGCGCAGATAGGGGAGTTCTCTTTTATCATTGCAACCCTGGGGCTTACCCTGGGCGTAACCAGCGATTTCCTGTACCCTATTGCAGTAGCGGTATCTGCAGTTACTACCTTTACCACGCCTTTCCTTATTAAAGTATCAGCACCGGTATATGCGCGTGTTGCCGCCATACTGCCGCACCGGTGGAAAACCACGCTGAACCGGTACAGCGCAGCCACGCAAACCATATCGGCAGTGAGCGACTGGAAGCTGCTGCTGCGCGCTTATTTCATGAACATCGTGTTGTTTTCCGTGATTATTATAGCCATTGTGCTGTTGGCGGCCTATTACGTGCTGCCCATGACCGGCGGCAATACACCGGATCATCACTGGGCGCGCATAGCCACCGCGCTGGTTACCCTGCTGGTATTATCTCCTTTCCTGTGGGCGCTGGTGTTCCGGGGCGCTACCAGCAAGGCATCGGCGAATATATGGCGGCAAAAGAAGTACCGTGGCCCGCTGGTGCTGCTACGTATGTTGCGGGTGGCCCTGGCCGTGATGCTCATCGGTTTTTTTGTAGACCGCTTTTTTTCCACTGCTGTGGCGCTGCTGGTTACCCTGGGTGTTATTGGTTTGCTGCTGGTAATGTCGCGCAGGCTGCAAACATTCTATACTTCTATTGAGGCCCGCTTCTTTTCCAACTTTAATGAAAGGGAAACCCGGGTGGGAGGCATCAACAAACAGGTGCTGGCCCCGTGGGATGCGCACCTGGCTGTAATAGCCATACAGCCAACTTCCCCGGCTGTGGGTAAAACCCTGCAGGAGCTGGCCCTGCGCGAGCGCTTTGGCACCAACCTGGCGCTGATCCGCAGGGGAGGGCAGCAGCTGGCGGCGCCCGGGGGCACCGAACGTTTATACCCCGGCGATGTAGTAACCGTTATAGGTACGGACGAGCAAATTAACCAGCTGAACCGCTTCCTGGAAGAGGAGGCAGGCGCCCCGCCGGGAAAATCTGTTTCTGAGCATGATATTGTGCTGCGCCGTTACCTGATAAAGAACGGGATGCCTTTATTAGGAAAAACCATCCGCCAGGCAGGCATCCGGGAGCAAACACAGGGAATGGTGCTGGGCATAGAGCGCGGCGGGCAGCGCATCCTGAACCCGGAGTCAACAACCGTTTTGGAGGAAGGAGATATTGTTTGGGTAGCAGGCAGCGACAAGCGGCTGTCGGAGTTCTTTAAACGAACAACCGCGTAAGGCAATTACGAATTATCAATTACGAATTACGAATTGAGTGTTGCGTGTATACCCGTTAACAATAGCCTTACAATCACCACGCTAAATCACATACACACCGCCACAATTATTAATTATTAACTATTAATTATTAATTATCGTATCTCAGCTGCGTGGTTTCCTGCAGGCCGTCTGCACCATAAATGGCTGTTACGCTGGTTGGGTATTGCGCAGTATTGTACTCATATTGATAACGGGTTGCTGTTTTCTCCGCATTTTCCGCGCTAATAACCTCTTCCGTTAAAATATTATTGTTGGATAAAAACGCCGGCATTATATCAGTAATGTAACAAAGCCCTTCTATCTGCTTTTGAGGGTTCAGTTTATTATCATAGGTGTACAGCACGGTGCTGCCCAGGGCAAAATTGCCGCTGGAAGCCATTCTGCCGTAATTATCCAGCTGAATTACATTGCCTGCTTTGTTCCAGGTATATGCCTGGTAATTATGATTAACAAACCGGCCGTTAATGTTTTTACTGAAAAAGTAGCGCTCCGCAATGTGGCCGCCGGCATCATATACCAGTGAGTCATAGCCCTGTTCCGTTCCCTCTGTATAGTAACGGATCTTTTCTATTTTGCTATAGCCTGCACTGTAATCAAAAGTAGCAAACAGGTGGCTGTCGTCGCCATTCGCCCTGTCTGATACCAAGGTGCTTACCAAACGTCCGCTTTCATAAACCGGTATGCGTACATCCGTGTACGTTTCTTCTCCTGTATGCTGTATGCGGGTAAGCCGGCTGATGGCGTGCCAGCTGTTGTAAGTGATAAGCGTGCTGCCGGCATGGCTGCTGATAGCTTGCAGGAAAGGGCGGTTAGCCGCGCTATCGTCGTTACTCCTGAAAGATGTTAAAGCAATGACGGCCATTGTGGCAAGCATCGCCATCCCTTCCTTTAAGCTGTTGGTTTTCATAGGTGTAAAATCGGTTATAGGAAATTGGAATAGTGACAGATCAAAAATAATTAAAAATAATAATATGTTGATATGGCATTTTTGTGCTAGAAGCAGGATGGCCTGCCGCCACAATAAAAAAAGAATGAACAACGGAACAGGTATACGCTCGCATGCCGTTATTCATTCTTTTCATTTTACATGCTGCTAGCGTTTCATTACAGAATCTCTGCGGTTGGTGCTGTCCCTTTTTTTCCAGTCTTTTTTCTGCATTTTGTTTTTGTCTTTCATCTTATGCTTTTTCACGGTAGTATCCTGTTGGTAATAACCGGCAGGGGCTACGGAGTGAGCCATGGTTCCCTGAACTGCTACCAGGCCGCAAAAGGCCATCGCAAGGCCGATGATGGTGAGATGCTTTTTCATAAGCTTTGTTTTTTTGGGTGACTGAATTTTTGTTTTTTTTATGCCCTGTATGCAGTGGGGTGTACGGTTGAGAGGAATAATAGTGTGGAGTTTTAAACACGGATTGTAAACGTAATCCCCAAAAACGTAACCGGAGAAATACATTTACAATCCATGTGCAAAGAGAGGTTACTTAACGGATGATGTATATCTTACCGGCCCTTGCGGCTGTTTTCATCCTGTTCAGGATCCCACTCTATGTTATCTGCTTCTTCGGTGGTCAGGTGATTTTCTTCCAGATCAGTTTCATCCAGGTCAGGAATATCATCATTCTCTTCATCTTCTTCGTCTTCGTTTGAAATATTCTTTGATCTTAAGTCCTGGTCGTCCTGTGTATTAAGCCCTGAATTTTTACTGTTGGAAGGGTCACGCAGATCATTGTTCTGGTTGTTCCCCGGTCCGGTTTGTTTTTTCGTTTGCATAACTAGATTTTTTAAGGTGAAGATTATTTGTTTTCCTTCATAGTACCCTTCCTGCTACGGTAAGGCCATATAATGTATATAATCACTAACAAAAGGAATATGCCAAGTACTACCAATGATGTAAGCATAGTAATATCGTTTTGTTCATAATATCCTACACAAGCATCAGGCCAGCCCAAAGCACAGCAGGCACAGGTATAGCAGGAAAAGCAGCAGGTAAGGTTTGATGGACAATATTATTGTTATAAAACATGCGCTCAGCCCGGAGATGCTTTGTATCGCAATGTTAATCAATCTTTAGCGTGCTCCCCGGCAAGCAGGAAAACATGCACAATTACGTATAAGAAAAAACAAGCTTTCCGGGGTATTTTACAGGCAGAAAAAGTGGCTGGTTGCAAGATAACTTGAGAAAATATGGTGCACTTGTTAACTGGCGGGCCTTTTGGCGCCGCTACTTTCAGGGAAATACATCCTGCAGGCGCCTTGCCAGGGTGCAGGTGAAGGTACTTCCAGAAACGGCATGGCGGCAGGAGTAAAAACAGCAAAATTGTCCATCAAATTGAGAAGAATTGCCATTGTCAGCAGGCTGTAGGATAATGTAATTTAGCATTGTTATGAAAAACAACACGTATAACCATCTTTACCTGTTTATTATTTCCATGATCTCCGCAATGGGCGGTTTTCTTTTTGGGTACGACTGGGTAGTGATAGGCGGGGCCAAACCTTTTTACGAACGCTTTTTTGGCATCACGCAATCGCCGGCCGCACAAGGCTGGGCCATGAGCTGCGCTTTGGTAGGCTGCCTGGCAGGGGCGGCTATTTCAGGCATACTGAGCGACCGCTATGGCCGTAAAAAACTGCTCATGCTGTCTGCAGCCCTGTTCCTGGTATCTTCCTGGCTTACGGGGGCCGCGCATTCATTTCAAAGCTTTGTGGTGTACCGTATTATCGGCGGCATAGGTATTGGCCTGGCCTCTAACCTGTCGCCCATGTACATTGCAGAGGTTACGCCGGCGCCTTTGCGGGGTAAATATGTTTCCATTAACCAGCTTACGCTGGTAATAGGCATTTTGGCTGCACAGCTGTTCAACTGGCTGATTGCAGAGCCGGTGCCTAACGGCGCTACAGACGATTTTATACTGAACTCATGGAACGGGCAAACCGGTTGGCGCATTATGTTCTGGGCCGCGCTGGTTCCTTCGGCGCTGTTCCTGCTGTTGTTGATATGGTTGCCGGAAAGCCCGCGCTGGCTGGCTACCAAAAGCTATACGGAAAAGGCGGGGCGCGTGCTTACCAAAATAGGCGGCGCATCGCATGCACAGGCAGAACTGCAGGCTATTGCACAAACAGCAGACAGTGACAACCGGGTGCATTTAAAGCAGCTGCTGCAACCGGGCATATCGCGCATACTGCTGATTGGTGTTATCATTGCCGCCTTTCAGCAATGGTGCGGCATTAATGTTATTTTCAATTATGCAGAGGAAGTATTTGCCGCTGCCGGCTACGGCGTATCGCAGATACTGCTCAATATTGTAATTACCGGGGGCGTAAACCTGGTATTTACCCTGGTAGCCATGTATACGGTAGACCGTTGGGGACGCCGCCGTTTAATGCTTATAGGCGCCGGCGGACTGGCCATGATATATGCCATTATGGGATTGCTGTACTTCATGCATTTCAGCGGCTGGCCTTTGCTGCTGCTGGTGGTAATGGCCATTGCCTGCTACGCTATGTCGCTGGCGCCGGTTACCTGGGTGGTGCTGTCGGAAATATTTCCCAACCGTTTGCGTGGCAGCATGATGTCTATAGCCACGCTTTCGCTGTGGGCGGCCAGCTTTGGGCTTACCTACACATTCCCCCTGCTGAACAGCGCATTGGGCGCGTCCGGCACATTCTGGGGTTATGGCGTTATCTGTATTGCAGGGTTTATATTCATCCGCACTTTTTTACCGGAAACAAAAGGCAAAACACTGGAGGAGATAGAGCAGTCTATTGGTACTACAGCTACGCCGGCAGACCGGCATTTTGCAGCAAACTAACAAGCGTAATTCATCTTATAAACAGAACAATTTGTTATGGAAGTTAAAGCCTGGCAGCAGGCGGTCCGTATACCCACCTATGGCATCGGGCAGCCTGAAAAACACCCTGTGTTCCTGGAAAAAAGAGTTTACCAGGGCAGCAGCGGCGCCGTATACCCGTACCCGGTAGTAGAGAAGATACTGGACGAAAAAACAGAGCAGGAATGGCAGGCCGTGTTCCTGGAGAACGATTACCTGCTGATTATGATACTGCCGGAGCTGGGCGGCCGTATACAACGGGCATATGATAAGATAAAGCAACGGCATTTTGTATATCATAACCAGGTCATAAAACCAGCCCTGGTGGGCCTTACCGGTCCGTGGATAAGCGGAGGCATTGAATTCAACTGGCCACAGCACCACCGGCCCGGTACTTATGAGCCGGTGGACTGGTCTATTGAGCATTTTCCCGACGGCAGCGTAACCGTATGGTGCAGCGAGCTGGAAAGAATGTTCCGCACCAAGGGTATGGCGGGCTTTACCCTGTACCCCGATAAAGCGTATATGGAGATAAAAGTGCAGCTGTATAACCGCACACCGCTGCCCCAGACTTTTTTATGGTGGGCCAACCCCGCGGTGCATGTGAATGAGCACTACCAGTCCGTATTTCCGCCGGATGTACATGCCGTGTTTGACCATGGTAAGCGCGATGTGTCACGCTTTCCGGTGGCTACAGGCACTTATTACAAAGTAGATTATTCCGCCGGGGTAGATATTTCCCGCTACCGCAACATACCGGTGCCTACGTCTTACATGGCCATTACCTCCGGCTATGATTTTGTAGGCGGTTATGAGCATGATACACAGGGCGGTTTGCTGCATGTGGCTAACCACCATGTATCGCCGGGTAAAAAGCAGTGGACCTGGGGCAACAGTGATTTTGGCCTGGCCTGGGACCGCAACCTTACAGATGAAGACGGGCCGTATATAGAGCTGATGTGCGGCGTGTACACCGATAACCAGCCGGACTTTTCGTGGCTGATGCCTTACGAAGAAAAGCGCTTTACCCAGTACTTTATGCCTTACAGCCAGGTAGGCCTGGTAAAAAATGCCAGCAAAGACCTGGTGCTGAACCTAGAGATCGGCAATACAACGGCAACGGTTAAACTTTATTCAACCGGCAGCTTTCCGCAAAGCCGTATTGTGCTGTACGACCAGGGTGCGGAAATATGGAGCCATACAGCAGATCTTACGCCGGCTGCCTACCTGGAGCACGCCATTGCCTTACCGGACGCGGGCGACAGCACCCGTTACCGCATAGGTATTTATGACCGGCAGGGCCGGCAAATGCTGGCCTGGCAGCCTGCGCCGGAGGCTGTACAACCCATGCCGCAAGCCGCCCGCGCGGCAAAAGCGCCGGCCGACATTGCGGAAATTGAGCAGCTGTACCTTACCGGCCTTCACCTGGAGCAATACCGCCATGCTACCTATAACCCGGTGGATTATTACCAGGAGGGATTGCGCCGCGACCCTGGGGATGTGCGCTGTAATAACGCCCTGGGTAAATGGTACCTGCGCCGCCTGTTGCTGGAAGAAGCGGAAAAATGCTTCCGCCGTGCTATTGATACCTTAACTGCCCGTAACCCGAATCCATACGATGGAGAGCCTTATTATAACCTGGGCCTGTGCCTGCGCTGGCAGCAGCGTTTAACAGATGCTTACGGCGCATTTTACAAAAGCGCCTGGAATGCCGCCTGGCAGCCGGCAGGTTATTACCAGCTGGCCCTTATTTCCGCTGCCCGCGAACAGTGGGATGCTGCGCTGGATGAAGCCACCCGCTCCCTGCACGGTAACTGGCACCATCATAAAACCCGGCATTTGCTCATCAGTATTTTAAGACAGCAGGGCAAGCAGGCAGCAGCACTGGAGCTGGCCAATGCCTCCCTGCAGCTGGACCGCTTTAATACCGGTGCGCACTACGAAAAATACCTGCTTACAAAAGACCCCGCAGTGCTGCAGGAAATGCAGGTGCTGCTACGGGGAAATATTCATAACTACATGGAGTTTGCGCTGGACTACCAGGCCGCCGGCATGCACAAGGAAGCGCTGGCATTGCTGCAGTCCGGCATAGACCAGCAGACAAATAACGTATACCCGCTGGCGTGGTATTTTATGGCGGCCATTGCCTGGCAGGCCGGCGACACGGCAGCTGCCCACGGCTACTGGAAAAAAGCAGCGCAGGCTGCACCGGACTATTGCTTTCCGCACCAGCAGGAGGCAGCCCTGGCGCTGCAGCTGGCCATACAGCAGCACCCCGGAGATGCGCGGGCGCCCTATTACCTGGGCAACTACTGGTACCACTTCCGCCAGTACGACAAGGCCATTGCCTGCTGGGAAAAAGCGCGGCAGCTGGACGACCGCTTTACTACCGTGCACCGTAACCTGGCGCTGGCATTATACAACAAACGTAACCAGCCTGCAGAAGCAGCGGCCAGCCTGGAAAAAGCCTTTGCGCTGGACCAAAGCGACGCCCGCATTTGCATGGAGCTGGACCAGCTGTATAAACGCCTGAACAAACCTGCCGCCACCCGCCTGGCCATGTTGGAAAAATACCCGGCGCTGGTAAATGACCGCGACGACCTTTACCTGGAAAAGATTGCGTTGTATAACCTGCTGGGCAGGCACCAGGAGGCATATGACCTGCTGATGCAACGCAACTTCCATCCCTGGGAAGGAGGAGAGGGGAAAGTAACCTTCCAGTACGAGTACAGCTTAATTTCCATGGCTAAAGCAGCCATTAACGCAGGCGATTATACGAAGGCGCTGCAGCTGCTGGAAAAGGCCCGCCAGTACCCGCATAACCTGGGAGAAGGCAAGCTGTATGGCGCGCAGGAAAATGATATTGACTACTGGAGCGGCTGCGCCTATGCCGGTTTGGGACAAACCGCCGCAGCTGTTGCCAGCTGGGAGCGCGCTGCTGTAGGGCTGTCTGTGCCATCTGCCGCCATGTATTACAACGATCAGCAGCCGGACAAGATCTTTTACCAGGGACTGGCTTTGTTAAAGCTAAACCGCACAGCAGAAGCGCACAGCCGTTTTAACAAGCTGACAGATTACGGGGAGCAGCATTTGTTTGATGAGGTAAAGATCGATTATTTTGCCGTGTCGCTGCCGGACCTGCTGATATGGGATGATGACCTCAACCGCCGCAACCGCCTGCACTGCCATTACCTGGTAGGCCTGGGACAGTTGGGACTGGGAAAGAAGCAGCAGGCCAAAAAGATGTTTGAGCAGATATTGACTGCTGACCAGTATCACATTGGTGCGCACATTCACCTGGGAATGCTGCAGCAGCCGGTATTGGAAATAAGCTAAGAAAAATAAGCGATAATAAATAAAACAGGCCGTCTTCGCTGAGAAGACGGCCTGTTTTATTTATGCGCCATGCAGGACAGACTGCCGCTTTGTATTAATATGTTAGCAGGGAAGCGTGCCCGTTACAGGAAACCCAGTTCCAGGCGGGCCTCTTCTGTCATCATTTCTTTAGTCCAGGGCGGGTCAAAGGTAAGGTGTACATCTACATCACTTACCTCTTCAATAGCACGTATCTTCTGGTCTACCTCCATCACAATATCGCCGGCAACCGGGCAGCCGGGCGCGGTAAGCGTCATGGTAATGCCTATACGGTTGTTTTCACCGATCTTTATTTCATATACCAGTCCAAGCTCAAATATATTCACCGGTATCTCCGGGTCGTACACGGTTCTGAGCGTGTCTTCTATCTTATCCCGTAAGCTACGTTCTTCCATATTGCAAAATTTAGGTTGTTTCAGCTTTCCATTTTTGCCATGTAGGCCACTGCATACAGCTTCATTTGCTTAAGCATGCTTAGCAAACCGTTGGAGCGGGTGGGGGAGAGG
The DNA here is from genome assembly GCF_035761305.1 of Chitinophaga sp. Lineage (GTDB taxonomy): Bacteria > Bacteroidota > Bacteroidia > Chitinophagales > Chitinophagaceae > Chitinophaga. Next base: position 32,271 of record NZ_DASTRI010000268.1, read on the forward strand.
TGGCTGCGCAGGCCAATGGCATCAATGAAGTAAATATCTGCGTCGGCAATGTCTTTGGGTGTTTGGCCGGAAAGCACAGAGATCATGAGGCTGATAAGGCCTTTGGTGATCACCGCATCACTGTCGCCGGTAAAGTACAGCTTCCCATCCTTCAGCTCAGTGTGCAGCCATACTCTCGACTGGCAGCCTTTGATCAGGTTATCGTCTGTTTTATACTTTTCATCTATCAGCGGCAGCTCTTTTCCCAGCTGAATAATGTATTCGTATTTATCCATCCATTCTTCCATCATGGAAAAATCCGCTACCAGCTCATCCTGTTTTTCATTGATCGTCATTGTTGTCTGTTATTTATCGCAGCATGGCAACGGCCCTTTTTACGGCTGCTACCAGCTTGTCCACTTCTTCAAATGTGTTGTAAAAGGAGAGGGAGGCGCGTACTGTGCCGGGTATCTTAAACAGGTCCATCAAAGGCTCTGTACAATGGTGGCCTGTGCGTACGGCTATGCCCTGTTTATCCAGCAGCTCTCCCAGGTCATAGGGATGAATATCATCCACCAGGAAGGAGATAGCGCCGGAGCGGTGGGCGGCCTGTCCTATCAGGCGCAGGCCAGGTATGGCTTGCAGCGACTGCAGGGCATATTCCTGCAGCTGCGCTTCCCATTGCTGTATCTTGCCCAGCCCTACCTGCTGCAGGTAATTAAGCGCAGCGCCTAACCCGATAGCGCCTGATACATCGGGGGTGCCGGCTTCAAACTTGTAGGGCAGCTCGTTATAAATGGTTTTGGCAAAGGTTACGGTCTTGATCATATCGCCGCCGCCCTGGTAGGGAGGCATTTTATTCAGCCATGCTGCTTTGCCGTATAACACGCCTATGCCGGTGGGGCCATATATTTTATGGCCTGAAAACGCCAGGAAATCAGGCTGCAGGGCCTGTACATCTATACTCATGTGCTGTATGGCCTGGGCGGCATCGAGCAGCACCGGTATATTGCGTGCATGCGCCTGCGTTATAATGTCCTTTACCGGGTTCACCGTACCCATGGTGTTTGACACATAAGTAACGGCCACTATTTTTACCCGCTCGTCCAGCAGTTTGCTGAACTCGTTCATCAGCAGCTCACCCTTTTCATTAATGGGTATTACCTTCAGCGTTGCGCCTTTCTCTTCACAGATCATTTGCCAGGGCACTATGTTGGAGTGGTGCTCCATGGCAGATATTACCACGGTATCGCCGGGCTGTAAAAAGGTACGGCCAAAGCTGCTGGCTACCAGGTTAATGCTGTCGGTAGTGCCTTTGGTAAAAATAACTTCGTGGCTGTATTGGGCATTAATGTAAGCGGCTACGGTTTTGCGGGCTTCTTCATACGCGTCTGTGGCGCGCTGGCTAAGGTGATGCACGCCGCGGTGCACATTGCTGTTATAACCGGTATAATACTGCTCCAGTGTGTCCAGCACCACCTGCGGTTTTTGCGTAGTAGCGCCGTTATCAAAATACACTAAGGGCAATCCATACACGGTGGCCTGCTGCAGCAGCGGAAAATCTTTCCGGATACGTGCTACGTCTAATGCGGGTGCGGCTATTGCTGATGCGTGGTCCATACGCTTAATTCAATTAATAATGAATAATGAAGAATTAATAATTACGGGGCGGCGTGCCTTTGAATAATGAACGTCTTCATTATTCATTATTAATTATCAATTCTTAATTACTGATCACCGCCCTGATCTCTTCTGTCAGGTAGTGCTGCAGGGCGGGTATATGCACCTGGTCGGTGATGTCAAAGGCAAATGCATTCACCAGCAGGTTCTTGGCTGCTTCCGCGCCAATGCCGCGGGAGCGGAGATAGAACAGCGATTCATCGCTGAACTGCCCTACGGTAAAACCGTGGCTGCATTTTACATCATCTGCATATATTTCCAGCTGCGGCTGTGAGTTGATGGTGGCCTTTTCGCTCAGCAGCAGGTTGTTGTTCTGCTGGAAAGCATTTGTTTTTTGCGCGTCCTGGTGTACATGTATGCGGCCGGTGAATACGCTGTTGGCGGTATCAAGCAGCACGCCCTTGTACAGCTCATTGCTGTTGCAGTTGGGCACCAGGTGGTCTACAAAAGTATGATTGTCTACATGCTGGTTGCCGTTTGCCAGGTACAGGCCGTGGAGGTCTGTTTCTGTATAGCTGCCGCTCAATGCTACGCTGGTGTTGTTGCGTATAAGGGTAGCTTCCGGCAATGCAAAGCTATAGTGGTGGTAGCGGCTGTAAGCATCCTGCCGTGCGGCGGTGTGGGTTACGTGCCGGCTGTTTTGTGCGGCATTCTGGATGTTGTAATGCCACAGCTCCGCATTTTCTTCCAGCACTACCTCATTTACGCTGTTCACAAAGGCAACTGCATCGTTATGCAGGCCCAGGGTGCTTTCTATTACCGTGGCCGATGCATGCGGATGCGCGATCCACAGGTGGCGGGGTTGCAGGAAAGCGTGCTGTGTAAGCGTATATACGTGAATGATATGTAAAGGTTTATCCAGTACGGCGTTTGCTTTAAGCTCAATAAAAAGGCCGTCTGCAAACAATGCGGTGTTCAGCGCGGCAAAGGGCTGGTCGGCCAGGTGAGGGTGCTTGTCAAAAAAGGCTTTGAACCCTTTTTGCTGCGTGGCTTCGCTTAGCTTGCTTACCGTGATGTCTTTTGCATCCGGCAGGTCGGAAAGCTCCGGCTGCAGGTGCCCGTTCACCAGCACCGCGCGGTAGCAGGAGAGCTCCGGTATAAAGGCCGGCGCCAGCTGGGCGGCGGTTACCGGTAATGCCTGCTGCTGCAGTATAAAGGGCTGCTCCTTTAAAACCCGCTGGATGTTGGTGTACCGCCAGGCCTCTGTTTTAATGTCGGGCAGGCCCAGGGTCCTGAAACGCGCCAGGGCATCCTGCCGCAGGCCGTACAGCACATCTTCCTTCGGGGTAAGGCCGTTACCTCCTTCCAGTATATGTTGGTAAAATGGAATCGTCATTGCTTTAATTGATAATTATGATAATTAATAATTAATAAAGAATAATTAATAATTAAGGCGATGTTCAATCTACGTCGGTCCTATTAATTATTCATTCTTCATTATTAATTAAATCAGGCATGCACCTCAGCCTCTTTCAGCCAGTCGTACCCTTTTTCTTCCAGTTCCAGCGCCAGTTCCTTGGTGCCGGTTTTTACGATACGCCCGTTGTACAGCACGTGCACAAAATCCGGAACAATGTATTCCAGCAGGCGCTGGTAGTGGGTAATTACCAGGAAGGATTTTTCCGGGCTGCGCAGCTTGTTTACGCCGGCAGCTACAATGCGCAGGGCGTCAATGTCCAAACCGGAATCTGTTTCGTCCAGGATGCCCAGCTTGGGATCCAGCATGGCCAGCTGCAGAATTTCGTTACGTTTCTTTTCACCGCCGGAGAAACCTTCGTTCAGGGAGCGGTTCATGAGGTTGGCGTTAAATTCTACCAGCTGTTGTTTTTCCTTGGTAAGCTTCAGGAATTCCTTGGCTTCCATAGGAGGTAATCCTTTATAGGCCCTTATTTCGTTCAGGGCGGTCTTGAGGAAGTTAATGTTGGACACGCCGGGTATTTCTACCGGGTACTGGAATGCCAGGAACAACCCTTCGCGGGCGCGGTCTTCGGGTGAGAGCTCCAGCAGTTCCTTGCCGTCAAATATCACTTCACCTTGTGTGACAGTATAGTTTTCGCGGCCTGCCAGCACAGAAGCCAGGGAGCTTTTGCCGGAGCCGTTGGGGCCCATAATGGCATGCACCTCGCCTTTGCGGATCTCCAGGTCTATCCCCTTCAGTATTGCTTTTCCGTCTACTTCTGCGTGCAGATTTTTAATCGTCAGCATGATATTGTTTATGTTTCTCTGTGTTTTATTCTTTTCGTTAATTATCCTACGCTGCCCTCTAATGTGATGGACAGCAGCTTTTGTGCTTCTACGGCAAACTCCATAGGCAGCTGGTTCAGCACTTCCTTGGCATAACCGTTCACAATGAGCGCTACTGCTTTTTCCGTATCAATGCCACGCTGGTTCAGGTAAAAGATCTGGTCTTCCCCGATCTTGGAGGTAGTGGCTTCGTGCTCCACAGTGGCGGTTTTGTTCCGGGATTCAATGTACGGGAAGGTATGCGCGCCGCAACGGTTACCGATCAGCAGCGAGTCGCACTGGGTAAAGTTACGGGCGTTGTATGCGCGGGGACCTACCTGTACCAGGCCGCGGTAGGTGTTATCTCCCTGTCCGGCAGAGATACCTTTGGATATAATGCGGCTGCGGGTGTTGCGGCCCAGGTGATATATTTTGGTGCCGGTGTCTGCTATCTGTTTGTTGCGGGTAACAGCCACGGAGTAGAACTCGCCCATGGCGTCGTCGCCCTGCAGTATTACGCTGGGGTATTTCCAGGTAATGGAGGAGCCGGTTTCTACCTGCGTCCACGATATTTTGCTGCTGTTGCCTTTGCAGATACCGCGTTTGGTTACGAAATTGTAGATACCGCCTTTACCGTCTTTATCACCGGGGTACCAGTTCTGTACGGTGGAGTATTTTATTTCCGCATGATCCAGGGCTACCAGCTCTACTACGGCGGCGTGCAGCTGGTTTTCGTCGCGCATAGGGGCGGTACAGCCTTCCAGGTAGCTAACGTAGCTGTTGTCGTCGGCAATAATAAGCGTACGTTCAAACTGGCCCGTGTTCTGCGCATTGATACGGAAGTAGGTGCTCAGCTCCATGGGGCAGCGTACGCCCTTGGGAATATATACGAATGAGCCGTCGGAAAATACCGCGGCGTTCAGTGCTGCAAAAACGTTGTCGGAATGGGGCACTACAGAACCCAGGTATTTCTTTACCAGGTCCGGGTGTTCCTTTACGGCCTCCCCGAAGGAGCAGAAGATAACGCCCATTTCCTTCAGCTTGGTTTTAAAGGTAGTGGCAACGGACACGCTGTCAAACACGGCATCTACGGCTACGCCGGACAATGCCTTCTGCTCATTCAGCGGAATGCCCAGCTTTTCAAAGGTAGCCAGCAGTTCAGGGTCTACTTCATCCAGGCTGGCAAGCTGCTTCTTCTTCTTGGGCGCTGCATAGTAAGACACCTTCTGAAAGTCGATCTCGGGCATTTCAAAGTGCTGCCACCTGGGCATCTGCATCTTCTTAAATGCCTGGTACCCTTTCAGGCGCCATTCCAGCAGCCATTCCGGCTCTTCTTTTTTGGCTGATATAAAGCGGATGGTTTCTTCGTTCAGGCCAGCCGGCGCTATATCCATTTCAATATCGGTGGTAAAGCCAAACTCATACTCTTTGTTGGCAATATCATCGATTATTTCATTACTGTTTCTCATATTCTGTTAGGGTGATTTACTGTTGTAAATCTGAAATCTTGTAATTAACTATACGGCAAAGCTTTCGCCGCAGCTGCAGGTGCGGGTGGCGTTTGGATTATTGAAAAACAATCCTTTACCATTCAGGCCATCGGAATAATCCAGCTCCGTGCCGTAAAGATATAGGAGGCTTTTCATTTGTACCACTATCTTAATGCCTTTATCCTCAAATACCTGGTCGCCTGCCTGTTCATCGTTCTCAAACTTCAGCACATATTCCAGCCCTGAACAGCCGCCGCCTTTAACGCCTACGCGTACAAAGGTGCCGGGTGCATGGCTTTCCCGCACCATCAGGTCTTTTATGTATTCGCTTGCTTTTTCTGAAACGGTTATCATATATACTCGCTTTTATAGCTTTAAAAATTTTTACGGTCAGCGCTTTGGCGGAATGCCAAAGCCGTTGCTGACTGCTTTTATTTATACCGCTGCCGGCCTTGCATCGGCCAGCAAGGTTATCATCTGGTCAAATTTGTTCCGGTACAAGGGTGCAAAGTTACTGTTATCTGGCTCAAATAAATGATCTCTTATTACAGGAATGGAAAAAGGAAGCACCCAGGCGCGTAAAGCCTTTGCTACAGCATCCATGGCGTTAATGCCCTGCATGGCCTGCGTACCGCCGGCCCAGCTTACCAAAGCTACAACCTTTCCGGTTAAATAGGGGCGGCCATGCCTGCTGGTAAGCTCCAGCCAATCCAGGCAGTTTTTCATGACGCCGGTCATGCTGCCATGATATAAAGGAGTAAGCCATACCTGCAGCTCGGACCTGCAAAAAGCATCGCACATGGCCTGTACGCCGGCGGATGTTTCCTGTTTGCCAGGGTCAAAGAACGGGATGTTGGCGCCTGCCGGGCTGAATATCTCCGTGGTAAAGCCCTTGTTACGAAAAGCCTCCTCAAAGTAGCCCGCTACCCGCCCTGCCGTAGCGTGCGGCCGGTCATCCATTGAGCCGTTAAATATCAGGACGTTCATCTAATTACTTAATTACCAGTTTTTTATATTGTTATAGCGGGACGGATCCTTTAAGATGCTGTTACAAAGGTCGTATAACCCTACAACAATATTTTTTTGAATAGTACAAATTTACGACATTTACAATAAAACAAGCAAGTACTTGGAAAATTATATGCCAAAGATTAAAGCTGCTGCCGACCGGTTGCTGGTGCTGTTAAAGACCCGCGGACCGCAAACTGCTGCCTCCCTGGCTGCCGAACTGGGCATAACGGGAGAAGGGGCTCGCCTGCAACTGCTGAAACTGGCAGAGGAAGGATTGGTAACAGCTGCTACCAGTGCCAAAGGCGTAGGCCGGCCGGTGCAGGTATGGAGCCTTACCGCGCAGGGGAATGCTCATTTTCCGGATACCCATGCCGCGCTCACCCTGCAGCTCATGCAAACCATCCGCCATGAGCTGGGACAGGAAGCGCTGGACCAGATCATTAATGCGCGTGAAAAGCAGCAATTGGAAAAATACCGGGCCGCCCTGGAAGGCGCCGCAGATATAGCAGACAAAATAGCCCGCTTTGCCGCCCTGCGTACGGCGGAAGGTTTTCTGGCGGAATGGCGCCGGGACGAGCAGGGCTTTATTTTTATAGAGAACCATTGCCCGATTTGCAGCGCTGCTTCGCAATGTGTAAACATTTGCCAGTCAGAGCTCAGGACCTTCCGCGCCATACTGGGCAGCGAAGTGCATATACGGCGCACCGATCATATTGTTGAGGGCGCTCATCGCTGTGTTTACCGGATAGAATTTATGGAGCAGCTGGCCTTTAAGGCCGATTAATGCGCTTTACCAATTAGAAAAAGGTTTTATGCATTGCCATAAAGCAGGGTAGTGCTTTCCCTAAAGCAGCGTTTTGGATTATCTTAAAACGGCTTAAGTACGCTTTTACCCGGGATAGCGTACGCTTTTACTACGGGGTTTATACGCTTTTAATACCAGTTGCGCACGGGTTGCGGTGCTATGGCGCAGGAGAAACTTAAAAAATCAGCACCAGCGTACCCCCTATAATCATCAGCGCGCCGATGGCCGTTTTCCAGGTAAGGGCTTCATGCAGGAAAATCATGGATAATAGGATGGTGAGCGCCACGCTCAGCTTATCTACCGGGGCCACCTGCGATACCTTGCCTATTTGCAGGGCTTTGAAATAGCAGATCCAGGAAAGTCCGGTAGCCACCCCTGATAACAACAGGAACAGCAGGCTATGCCGGGAAAGGCTGCCGAGCCCTTTGGCTTCGTTCCGGGCCAGCACAATGCTCCAGGCAATAACCAGTATAACAATGGTACGGATGGCGGTGGCCAGGTTGGAGTTTATTGCCGACACGCCTATTTTCGCAAATATGGCCGTAAGCGCGGCAAAAAAGGCGGAAAGTAAAGCATAAAGCCACCACATAAGCACTATTTTAAAACGATCATCTGAAATATAACGTGCCGCCGGCATCATCCCTACCTGAATATGCCCGGTTTCTTTTATATTTTTTTGCCCAATATTTTCAGGCTTCTTTTTACGCCGTCCAGCTCGGCTATGTCGGGCATATGGGCCCATTCTTCAAAGCCCATTTTCGCAAACAATTGCAGGCTCGGGTGGTTGTGCGCGAATATAAAGCCCAGCAGGTTTTCTACTCCCAGGGAGGGGCATTGTTCCATGGCATACGCTAACGCTGTTTTGCCCAGCCCTTTACCCCTGAAATCAGGGTGGAGGTAAATGCTGATCTCTACCGTGGCATTATAGGCAGGGCGCCCGTAAAAAGATTGCATGCTTACCCAGCCGGCCACCCGGCCTTCGGTTTCCGCTATCCACAGGGGGCGCTTGCCCGGTACATGGGCATGAAACCAGGGTACCCGGCTTTCAACGGTAACAGGGTCAACATCGGCTGTTACCATGCGTGACGGGATGGTGGTGTTGTAAATATCCACAATCACCGGCAGGTCGGAAAGGAGCGCATTTCGGAATTGAACTTTCATAGGGCGCCAAAAATACAAATTATCATTGTGCGGCCAACGGCCCTCACAGCTTTAGCCGTTTTAGCCGTTTCTTTTTAGGGCGTTCCGGCAGCTCACCCAGCAGAATGGCCCAGGGCTGCATTACTTCAATATGCTCAAACACTATTTTCATGATGGCGATAATGGGAATGGCCAGGAACATGCCGGGTATACCCCACAGCAGGTTGCCGGTTACCACGCCGATAATGGTTACCAGGGCATTGATCTTTACTTTGGCGCCCACAATGCGGGGCAGCAGGATGTTGCTGTCCAGGAAGTGCACTACCAGCAGGGCAATGCCCACCTGCACGCTGGCGCCAAGGGTGCCGGTGGTCATGGTTACCACCATGCTTACTATAATAGCGGTGAAAATGCCCAGGTAGGGTATCAGGTTAAAAATGGCGGCCATAATGCCCAGCAGCGTGGCATATTTAATACCCAGCAGCCAAAAGATGCTGCAGTTTACCACTGCCACCACAATCATTTCTATCATTAACCCGCTTACATAGCTTTTGATGATAATGCGGGTTTGCCGGATAACATCCAGCAGCTCTTCGCGGTGCTTTTCCTGGAAAAGCCTTACCAGGAAGGCAATAAGCAGGGAACGGTACAGCAGCAGGAAAAAGGAGTACAGCAGCACAAATATGATGAATATCACCATGGAAGATACAGCGCCCAGGGTTTGGCTGAGAAAAGAGGTGGCGGAACCCAGGGTACCCATCGCCATTTGCTCCAGGTAATCCATCTGCTTATGGGTATTGATTTTGAAATTTGCGTTTATCCATATCTGTAAGGAGTCGAGGCTGTGCAGCAGCTGCTGCTGCAGGTGGGGGAAGTCCGACACAAAAGCGCCCATTTGCCTGGTAAGCAACAGTACCACGCTCACCAGCAGGATCACAAAAATAAGCACGGCTATAAAGGCGGCCAGCCCGCGCGGCACGCGCAGCTGTTCCATAGTATGGGCCAGGGGCAGCAGCATAATGGCAACCAGGAAGGCGAATACCAGCGGTATGAGTATACCGGCGCAGTAATGCCCTATATAAATAACCAGTACCAGCGATAACAGGGTGAAGGCAAGGCGGGCATTGAAAGGGAGCTTATACTCGTTCATACAAAGATTTGTTCAAAAATAACAGGTTTATCGGTTTGTTGGTTTATTAGTTTATTATTAGTAGTTTGAGGCCACCCTACACATCATCAATGATTAAACCAATTTAACCAAATGCGAAAACTGCTATCCCTTTTGTCACTATGCCTGTTGCTGCTGCTGGGCCCTCACAGCCATGCTCAATCTGCAAAAAAGTATAATCCGCTGGACAGCCTGCCGATACGGGGCTTTTGTATTGGCGCGCCTTTTGTGCAAGGGCTGGACGAATTTATTACATTCATTCATAAAGACCTGGCGCCCCGGCATATTAATACCCTGGTGCTGCGGATCGACTATAACTATCAATATAAAAGCCACCCGGAGTTGAGCGACTCAGGGGCATTGTCCAAACAGGACGTAGCCAAACTGGTGCGGGCCTGTAAGGAAGAGCACATCCGCATTATACCGCAGGTGAACCTGCTGGGGCACCAGTCCTGGGCAGGAAAGGTAAACAACCTGCTGCGGGTGTACCCCCAGTTTGATGAAACGCCCTGGGTAAAAATGCCGGAACATTATGTATGGCCCAATGCAGACGGCTTATACTGCAAAAGCTACTGCCCCCTGCACCCCGAAGTGCACAAGGTGGTGTTTGACATCATAGACGAGATCTGCGATGCCTTTGAATCTACCGCTTTTCACGCTGGTATGGATGAGGTGTTTTATATAGGCGAAGCTAAGTGCCCGCGCTGCGGCGGCCGTGATAAGGCCGGGCTTTTTGCCGGTGAAGTAAGCACCCTGCGCAACCACCTGGCGGAAAAGCAACGGCAGCTGTGGATATGGGGCGACCGCCTGCTGGATGGTAAAACAACCGGCATGGGCATGTGGGAAGCCAGCATGAACAATACTTACCGCGCTGTAGACCTGATACCTAAAGATGTAATGATCTGCGACTGGCACTACGACCGCCCGGATAAAACACCGGTATATTTTGCCATGAAAGGCCTGCATGTGATCACCTGCCCCTGGCGCAAACCGCAGGTAGGGATCATTCAGCTGGAGGATATGGACCGTTTCCGCAGGGACGCCACACCGGAGCTGAAGCCCATGTATGAAGGTATGATGCAAACAATATGGTCGCCGGCCGGCGCTTTCCTGGATGAATATTACGGGCGTAAAACCAACCCCAGGGACAGCGTAAACACGCAGAGCAACTGCTTTAAAGCAGTGTTTAAATAAATGTGCAGATATGCAAATGTGCAGCTGTGCAGATGATGATTGCCGTTGTATCTATTCATGAACAAATGAATGAACAAATGACCTTTCATTTGCACAGCTGCACATTTGCATATCCGCACATCTTTTTTAGATTTGTTTCATGTAAGGAATGTAAATCTCACACAGGTTAGGACCTGTAAGGGATATAAAGAAGTGATTGCCGCTCATTTTATAAATGCCTTCACGGCAGCAGCGGTTAATAAAGTCGTACATAGGTATGCCGGCGCTTATAAAGTCCAGCGGCACCTGCAGGCGCAGGTAATGGCCGCCGGCCATGCGTTTACGGATAAGATGTTTTACCTGCTCGCCCAGCTGTAAGTTGCCCTGTGTATCTTTAACGGGTACGCATACACCGGCATACATGCTCAGTTTTTCATAATCAGTTACAGGTACGGCGTCGAGGGTGCCGGTTATAATTTTGCCCTGGGGAAGATCCAGCTGGTCCAGCATTTTGCGGAAGCGCTGTTCATGATAGCTCATTTTCATTACCAGCTGCGCTATGGGGTCCTGGCCGTAGGAGATGAGCGTATAATACATTATGGCATCGGGCAGTATTACATGCTCCGCTCTTTCAAAGCTGAAAAAGTTGCTGATAGTGCTGCCCTGCTGTGCGTGTACGGCAGTTATCATGGCTGTCATTTCCAGGGTCCTTTTTTCGTTGGGCAGCTCTTCTATCCTGCGGAAGTAACGGGGGCTGCCGCCGAAATGGTTGGTAAAGGCTTTTGTAAATGCGGCGATGGTGGCATAGCCCGAAAGGTCGCTGATTTCGCCGATGTTGTACCCGCTGTGGCGCAGGAGCCCGGCAGCCAGCTCCAGGCGGTGGCGTTTTACGTATTGCCAGTAAGGTTCACCCATAATCTCTGCAAAAATGTGATAGAAGTAAGAGTAGGAGATCCCCAGCCAGTCAGATACGTCCTTCATACTAAAGGACTCCATTACATGATCATCGGCATACCCCAGGCCACGCAGGGCATATTGCTCTAATTGATCTTTTGTGGGCGCTTTGGGTTTCATTTTAAATAAAAATAGTTGTGAGGTTAGTGTAAGCGATTAGCGCACAGATAATTATAGGTGTGTGTTACAAATAATGAATAAAAATTTTTTCTAATTAAAATAAAATTAATGTTTTTAGGAGGAATGGAGAAAAAATTATTACCTGGAAATTGAAAACTATAACTTTATACTTTTTTTCAATTTCTAAACGTTATAAATAATAATTTCTCATTAGCCTCTTAAAAACCTTACCACTTGAAAAAGATTAAATGGTTACTATTGTTTACTTTCCTGGCGCCGCTCAGCGCTTTTTCACAGGACTGGCACATTGGTGGTTTTGCAGGTATTACCAATTACAGTGGTGATCTTGCACAGTCAAGGGTAGATATGCGATATACCCGCCCGGCGCTTGGCCTGATGGTAAAAAGGGACATTAACCGCTATCTGACCCTGCGGGCCGGCCTTAACTGGGGCCACATTGCCGGCGCCGACAGCACCAATGAAAGTAAAGTGCTTGTTAGTCGTAACCTAAGCTTCCGTTCTGTAATATGGGACGGACATTTTATTGCAGAATTCAATTTCCTGGATATTTATGATAGGGGTTTTACGCCTTATGTTTTTGGCGGCGTGGCCCTGTTCCAGTTTTATCCTACCACAAAAGATTCTTTGGGTAATACAGTTACCCTGCGCCGTTTGAGCACAGAAGGACAAAATACTCCTGAATACCCTGAACGGCGGCAGTATGCGCTGCACCAGATTTCCCTGCCGTTTGGCGCCGGTGTAAAAGTGATGCTGAACGATACCTGGACCCTGGGCCTGGAAATTGGTTTCCGCAAAACCTTTACCGATTACCTGGATGATGTAAGTAAAACCTATGTAGACCAGCGGTATTTACTGAGCCTTGCAGGGCAAAAGGCTGTGGATTTTGCCTACCGGGGAGATGAAGTACATACCAAGGGCATTACGCCCGGTACTTACCCGGCGGACGGCACCCAGCGTGGTTCCGATGCTCACAACGACTGGTACATCTTTTCCGGTTTAACGCTTACTTATCGTTTAGGCGGCGGGGGTATGTATGGTAAGCAGAAGTTCTCTACCTGCCCAAAATACTAAGTATATAGCCCACTTTGGCATAGTACTTGTTGGTTAAGCATGCACTTATTTCGCCCCCAACAAAGTCCACATAAAAAAAAGGTATCCCGTCAACCATCTTGTTGACGGGATTTTTATTTGGCATACTCTTTGAATTATTGACGTCGAAACAGGTTAAAAGAAGCGGTGAGCCAGCCGGCAACCGCTGCAGGAAGCTGAAACCGCGGAGGTAGTAAGCAACTGAAAGCCTGTCCGGATGGACGCTTCACTACCTGTTAATCAAAATCATATAATACACCGTACCATTTGCTCACATTAAATTCTATCAACCGGCAAACACCAGCAAACAAAACATTACAACATTCAACCTTTTGACCTTTCTCCCGTAGCACCAAGCTATTCACAACATTTACCAAGAACAAAAACTGAAACAGTATGAAACGCGTACTATTTATGATGCTGCTGTTAGTGGGCATCGCATTAACTTCCCATGCGCAAAGAAGAGGTTATTATGGTCCTCCGGGACATCATAAGCACTGGAAACGGGACCGTTGCGACGACCGCCGGTATTATTATGGTCATCATGGTTATTACCGCGCCCGCCCGGTAGTGGTGTATGAGCGCCCGGTAGTATATGAGCGCCCGGTTTATGTAGCGCCGCCGCCGCCGCCCCCACCGCCCGTAGTGTATTACCCGGCCCGCCCGCGCCCTCATATTGTTATTGACGCCGGTATTACGATTGTCCATTAAATATATATACATCGAAGCTACAGATGCTGCCTGGATGGTGCAGATGAAAGATTGAGATAGGTGAAGTCCCGTCATGCGTTCCGTGACGGGACATTTTTTATTGACATAATTTTGAGCTTACTTTGTCTTTTCATTTCGCTATGTCATACAAGCATCTAAAACACTTCATTGATACGCTGGAAAATGCGGGAGAGCTGCTGCGCATTAAAACCTATGTAGATCCCAAACTGGAAATAGCCGAGATCACCGACCGGGTAAGCAAACTGCCGGGCGGCGGAAAGGCCCTGCTGTTTGAAAATACCGGTTATGACTTCCCGGTGCTGATAAATGCCATGGGCAGCTATAAGCGTATGTGCATGGCGCTGGGCGTACAGGAACTGGACGATGTGGCGGCCGAGATCGAAGGGCTGTTTAAAATGCTGTCTAAACCCAAGGAAAGCATCCTGGATAAGCTGTCTATGCTGCCTAAGCTCAGCCAGTTTGCATCGTGGATGCCTAAGGTAGTAAGCGGTAAAGGCGCCTGCCAGGAGGTAGTGATGGCCGACCCGGACCTGTCCAGGCTGCCGGTAATGCAATGCTGGCCAAAAGACGGCGGCCCTTTTATTACCCTGCCGGTAATACATACCAAAGATCCCAACAACGGCAGCCGTAATGTGGGCATGTATCGCATGCAGGTGTTTGATAAAACCCTTACCGGCATGCACTGGCATAAGCATAAAGTAAGCGCCAAACATTTTTCGGAATATAAAAAGCTGAAAAAACGTATGCCCGTAGCGGTTATACTGGGCGGCGACCCGGTGTATACCTATTCTGCCACGGCGCCCCTGCCGGAAAATGTGGATGAATATATGCTGGCCGGTTTCCTGCGCAAGCGGAAAGTGGAGCTGGTAAAATGCCTTACCCAGCCGGAGCTGGAAGTGCCTGCCGATGCCGATTTTGTAATAGAGGGCTACGTGGAGCCCGACGAAGAGCTGATATGGGAAGGGCCTTTTGGCGACCATACGGGCTATTACTCCCTGGCCGACTGGTATCCGCGCTTTCATGTTACCTGCATTACCCACCGGAAAGATGCCGTATACCCGTCTACGATAGTAGGCATACCGCCGCAGGAAGATGCCTGGATAGGCAAGGCTACGGAACGTATTTTCCTGGCGCCTATTAAAATGACCCTGGTGCCGGAAATTATAGATATGGATATGCCCGTAGAAGGCGTATTCCATAACCTGGTGATAGCGCAGATCAAAAAAGATTATGCCGGGCAGGTGCAAAAGGTGATGAACGCCATGTGGGGAGCCGGGCAAATGATGTTCAATAAAATACTGGTGGTAACCGACGAAGGTACGGGCATACAGGATTATAAACAGCTGGCCCAATATGTATTCGGTCATCTGAACCCCGCTACAGATATTTACCTGAGCCAGGGCCCTATGGATGTGCTGGACCATTCCTGCTCTAAAATGGGCTTTGGCGGTAAAATGTGCATTGACGGCACCAGGAAGTACGACGAGGAAACAGATGATAATTACGAATTACAAATTACGAATTACGAATTAAATCCCGCGGTGCTGCAGGAGCGGTTCCCGGAAATAAAGGGCGTGAATGCATCGCTGCTGAAAATGGATATATCCTGCATACTGGTGGCCGTGGAAAAGAACCGTCCTTTTCATATTAAAGAGCTGAACGACCGCTTGTATGAGCTGCCGGAAATGGCCGGTATAAAAATGGTGCTGTATGTGGAGCATACAGTAGATGTAAATGACCTGCCCTCCGCACTGTGGCGCTTTTGTAATAATCTTGATCCCAAGCGCGACAGCTTTGTAGTAAACCTGCCGCTGCCCAATGGTAAAAGAAGAGCGGGCATCGGTTTTGACGGCACGCTGAAAACCCGCGTCCTGGATAACTTTGAGCGCGACTGGCCCAATATTATCGTGGCAGACGACGTTACCATCCGTAAAGTAGATGATAAGTGGAACGAGCTGCAGATTGGCCCGTTCGTAGCATCGCCATCCCTGAAATATAAACAACAGATTTATGGAGAAGAAGCGGTGGTACAGCAATAGCCTGTTACTATTGCTGCTGTGCTGCAGCCTGGCTGCCGCCGGGCAGGTGCGCACGGCAGATTTTCATTACCTGGATCTCCTGGAAGGCACCTGGAACATGCGCACCCGGCAAAGCGTGATCACAGAACAGTGGCATAAGGTAAACGACTCCACGTGGCAGGGGCATACCTGGCGTATAACCGGCCGTGACAGCAGCCTGCAGGAAAGTATGCAGCTGATACGCACTGCAGACGGCATTTATTATATTCCTATTGTAATGGGTCAGCATAATAACCAGCCCGTGCGCTTTAAGCTTACGGTATTAAAACCCATTGGCTTTATAGCCGAAAACCCTGCGCACGACTTTCCGAAGAAGATCACCTACCGCTGGAAAAACGAAACCCATCTGGACGCTAAAGTAGAAGGCCGGCAGGGAAATACGGAAGGGGAGTTTATTTTTCAGTATACTAAAGAGTAGGGGGGATGGAATTACGAATTGTTCAAATACTAATTGAGGGGCCACGGGGGTAGCCGGTATTTTATGCTGTTAGCAGTGCATAAAAACAAATATGCAGATGTACAAATTTTAATCATTTGCACATCTGCATATCTGCACATCCGCACATCTATTTATGTATTTCCGATGTAAAGTGAAATTCTATTTCCGGGTTGTTGGTGCGTTCTGTGTTCAGGTACCATTCAGACTGGGCCAGGTACACCAGGTGCCCGTCTTTATCTTCTACAATGTTAGCCTGTTTAAAGCGGATAAATTCTTCAATCTTTTGTTTGTTGCCGGTTATCCAGCAGGCTTTGTAAAAAGGCAGGGTATTGAACTGGCACGCCGCGCCGTATTCCTGCAGCAGGCGGTACTGGATTACTTCAAACTGCAGGTCGCCCACGCAGCCAATGATCTTGCGGTTGCCGCCGTGCTGTGTGAACAGCTGGGCCACGCCTTCATCGGTGAGTTGGCGAATGCCTTTTTCCAGCTGCTTCGTTTTCATGGGATCTTTGTTCACCAGCTCTTTGAACAGCTCCGGTGAAAAGCTGGGAATACCGGTAAAGTAAAAAGACTCGCCTTCTGTAAGGGTATCGCCAATCTTAAAGTTGCCGGTATCAAAAAGGCCTACTACATCGCCGGGGTAGGCATCATCTACCACGTTCTTTTCGCGGGCCAGGAAGGTGTAGGGATTGCTGAAACGTACGTCTTTGTCGAGGCGTACATGATGGTAAAACTTATTGCGCTCAAAGCGGCCGGAGCATACGCGCAGGAATGCAATGCGGTCGCGGTGCCGGGGGTCCAGGTTAGCATGTATCTTAAATACAAAGCCGCTGAACTTGTCTTCATCTACTGCAACGGGGCGGGTGCTGGCTTCACGGTCGCGGGGCACCGGGGCTATTTCCACGAAAGTATCAAGCAGGTCTTTTACACCGAAGTTATTCACGGCGCTGCCAAAGAATACCGGCGCCAGCTTACCTTCCAGGTACGGTTGCTTTTCAAAAGGGTCGTACACGCCTTCTATCAGCTCTACATCGTTGCGCAGCTGGGCCGCGTCCTGCGGGCTAAAGTGTTCATCTACATAGGAGCTGCTAAGGTCTTCCAGCGGCACTATATCATCATCCGTGGCCTTTTTATTGGGTAAGAAGGAAACAAAGCTTTTGTTATAGAGGTTGTACACGCCTTTGAAATCGGTGCCGCCGTTAATAGGCCAGCTCAGAGGGCGTACCTTAATGTTCAGCTTTTCTTCCAGCTCATCCAGCAGGTCAAAGGGGTTTTTACCGTCGCGGTCCATTTTGTTCACAAAAATGATCACCGGGGTATCGCGCATGCGGCATACCTCCATGAGCTTTTCAGTTTGCTCTTCCACGCCTTTTACGCAGTCGATCACCAGCACTACGCTGTCTACCGCGGTAAGGGTGCGGTAGGTATCTTCCGCAAAATCTTTGTGGCCCGGGGTGTCCAGCAGGTTCACCAGCACATCGCGGTATTCAAAGGTCATTACGGAAGTAGCCACGGATATACCGCGCTGCCGTTCAATTTCCATAAAGTCAGAGGTGGTGTGCTTCTTGATCTTATTGGATTTTACCGCACCGGCTGTTTGTATGGCGCCGCCAAATAACAGGAATTTTTCTGTTAAGGTGGTTTTACCGGCATCCGGGTGGGCGATAATGGCAAATGTTTTCCGCTTATTGATCTCGCTGGTATACTTCATTCGTAGTAATTAGTCTTTTTATCGGTCTTATGGAACCCCGGGGGCCCCGGTTTCATATTTTGTAAAATGGGTGCAAAAATAGTAAAATTTTGGGCTCTGTGGTTAATGCAGGGGATGCACGGGCATCTTACTATTACATTAATAGTTTATATTTGGTACATGTTAGCTACCCTTAAAATACTATGGAACAGCCTGAAAATGGCGCTGATGGAGCTAAAAGTAAATAAGCTGCGCACTTTTCTTTCCCTGCTGGGCATTACCATCGGCATCTTCTGCATTATTGCCGTTTTTACCGTAACAGACAGTATGGAAAAGAACATCCGGAGCGATGTACAGGCCCTGGGCAGCGACGTGATTTATATACAGAAGTGGCCCTGGGGCGGCGGGGGAGAATACCCCTGGTGGAAATACATGAACCGGCCCGAGCCCGAGCATAAGGAGCTGAAGACGATACAGGACAAGGTGCAAAGCGCTTCCTATGCGGCCTTTGCTTTTTCGGCCTACAGCAAAAAGGTGGAGTATAAGGATGATTATATGGACGGGGTGGAGATAATGGCGGTAACGCAGGATTTTGACAAGATACAGAACCCCCAGATCATTACCGGGCGCTATTTTACCGGTAATGAGAATAGCTCCAATGTGGTGATCATGGGCGCCAATATATGGGAAGGGCTGTTCAGCACTGCAGATGCGGCTTTGGGCAAAGTGGTGCATGTAGCGGGCCGGCCCTGTAAGGTAATAGGGCTGCTGAAGAAAAAAGGGGAAAGCCTGCTTGGCGGTATTAACTATGACAACGCGGTGATAGTGCCTTACGGTTACGGACGTACTATTATGGATGAGCGCCGTTTCGGCGATCCTTATATTATGGTGAAGGCGAACCCCGGCGTAGCGCTGGTGCAGCTGAAAGACGAGCTGCGCGGTATAGAACGCGCCATGCATCGCCTGCGCCCCCGGGAGGAAGACGATTTTTCGCTGAACGAGATCACCACGCTGAGCAGCAACCTGAACGGGCTGTTCGCTGTTCTGAACATTGCCGGGGGCATTATAGCCATATTTGCGCTGATCGTGGGTGGTTTCGGAATTGCCAATATCATGTTTGTTACCGTAAAGGAGCGTACCAATATTATAGGGCTGAAAAAGGCCATTGGCGCGCGGCGCAGCGTTATTATGATGGAGTTTTTGCTGGAAGCTATCGTACTGTGCCTGATAGGGGGAGGACTGGGATTGCTGTTCGTTTATACAGGTACGTTACTGGCGGCCGGCGGGCATAGCTTTGCCATTGTGCTGTCGCTTAAGAATATTATACTGGGCCTGGCCATATCTACTATTGTAGGCATCGTGGCCGGCTTTATACCGGCGTTTACCGCATCCAAGCTGGACCCGGTGGTGGCTATCCGCAGCAACTGATGCGGATGTGCGGATATGCAGATGTGCAGATGAAGGTAAATGCGCGGATGTGAAGATTAATGTACTTTAGCAATTCAATCAAAGCTGTTCTTCCATGAAATCAAGGGTATATGTTGCCATTGCCGCAATTTGCGCGGCACTTTTTGCATTTTCCTGCAGCAGCACCAACCATGTTGCCGGTGGCGGCGGCCGGGGCGACTGCCGTTTTGAAGGCATTGTAATGGATATGCGGGGACTGGATGGCTGTGGCCTGATGATAGTGCTGAACGACAGCGCCCATACCCGTTTGCAGCCGGTAGTGCTAACAGATACCAGCTTTCACCTGCAGCCCGGGCAGCGGGTACGGGTGAACTATACAGAGCTGCACGACCGTATGTCTAACTGCATGTCGGGCAAGCTGGTGCGTATAGATTGCATTAAGGCGCAGTAGCAATAAAACGGTAAATGCTGTAGTTTTGCACCTATGCCCGTACATATTTTAGCTATAGAGTCATCCTGCGACGAAACCAGCGCTGCCGTACTTACAGACGGTAAAGTGCTGAGCAACATTATTGCCAATCAAACCGTACATGAGCAATACGGCGGTGTGGTGCCGGAACTGGCATCCCGCGCGCACCAGGAGAACATTGTGCCCGTGGTGGATATGGCTTTGAAAAAGGCGGGGGTACAGCGCAGTGAGCTAAGCGCCATTGCCTTTACCCAGTCGCCGGGGCTAATAGGCTCCCTGCTGGTAGGCAGCTGTTTTGCAAAAGCCATGGCCCTGGCGCTGGATATACCGTTGATAGCCGTGCATCACATGCAGGCGCATGTGCTGGCCAACTTTATTGAGGACCCTCAACCCGCTTTCCCTTTTTTATGCTTAACCGTTTCCGGCGGCCACACGCAAATAGTGCGCTGCGACAGCCCGCAATCCATGCAGGTGATAGGCGAAACGCTGGACGATGCCGCGGGTGAAGCTTTTGATAAAAGCGCCAAGCTACTGGGATTACCTTATCCCGGCGGGCCGCTGATAGATAAATATGCGAAAGAAGGGAATGCCGCCCGCTTTAAATTTCCCGAGCCGCAGATACCGGGGCTGAACTTCAGCTTCAGCGGGCTAAAAACCGCTATCCTGTATTTTCTGCAGGAGCACCAGCAGCAGGATCCGGGGTTTGTGCAGGCCAACCTGGCCGACATTTGCGCATCTATACAGGAGCGGATCATCAGCATATTGCTGCATAAG
The DNA here is from genome assembly GCF_035761305.1 of Chitinophaga sp. Lineage (GTDB taxonomy): Bacteria > Bacteroidota > Bacteroidia > Chitinophagales > Chitinophagaceae > Chitinophaga. Next base: position 52,713 of record NZ_DASTRI010000268.1, read on the forward strand.
CTGGTAAAGGCGTCCAAAGAAACCGGCATAAAGCAGGTAGCCATTGCCGGCGGCGTAAGCGCCAACTCCGGTTTGCGGAAGGCCCTGCAGCAGTACGGTGAAAAGTATGGCTGGCAGTGTTACATCCCTAAATTTGAATATTGCACGGACAATGCAGCCATGATAGCCATCACGGCCTGGTATAAATACCTGGCGGGTGATTTTACAGGGTTGGAGGCAACGGTAAGCGCGCGTAGTTAATTACGAATTGATTGGAGCGAATGAGAACCGGGAGTATTAGAACAGTGGGCGCTGCACTTAATTTTCTTCATCTGCACATTTGCACATCTGCATATCTGCACATCTGCTCATTTTCCCTTGGCTAACAATTATTTCCAGTTCAAACAGTTTACGGTATACCAGGACCAGTGCGCCATGAAGGTGTGCACAGATGCCTGCATACAGGGCGCTTTTACAGCGCAGTACCTGGCAGGGCAGGGAAGGGTGGTAAATACCATACTGGATATTGGCGCAGGCACCGGCTTGTTAACCCTGCTGCTGGCGCAGCAGCTACCGGCCGCCATTACAGCTATAGAGCTGGATGCTGCGGCGGCGGCACAGGCGCGGCAGAATTTTGCGGCATCGCCCTGGGCTGCAAGGCTGCAGGTAACGGAGGCGGACATACGCACATTATCCCCCCATAACCTGTACGATCATATTATTACCAATCCCCCTTTTTATGAAGGCAGCCTGAAAAGCGGTAATGCATTGCGCAACCAGGCCATGCATGCTACCACGCTCAGTTATGAAGCGTTGCTGCAGGCCGTTGCGGCGCATTTGCAGCCGCATGGCAGTTTTTCCGTGCTGCTGCCTTATGCGGCTTTCCCCGTCTTCCGGCAGCTGGCGGCAGGCGCCGGCTACTATCCGCAGCAGCTGCTGGAAATAAAGCAAAGCGTAAGGCATGGGTATTTCCGTACGGTAGGCATTTTCAGCCGGCAGCCCGCGGCGCCGGTAGTCAGCACACTGTCTATCTATGATGATAAGAACATGTATACGCCGGCCTTCAGCGCACTGCTGCGGCCTTATTACCTCTATTTATAAGCGGGGGTCCCGGTAAAGGGAATGATGTTGCTAATGATAGGCATCGTTGGCCTTAGTTTTCTGTAACCGTAACGCCAAAGCTGCAGTCCGAGCTGCCGGCAGATACAGGTATCACCGTATTTCCAAACTCCCCGGGAATGCCCGCGCCGTAAATGGTAATGGTTTGGCGTCCTGTGTCGGTAAAGATGCCTACATCGGAAAACACCATGCCGTTCACTGTTGCGCTGGTTACAGACCACATGCCGGGGGTAATAACCATTACCTCCAGGGTAACCTTGTTATCTTCCGTTAAATACTGCCCTGATACGTACCTGCCTTCTACTGTTGTATTTGAGCACAGGCCATTGTCCGATACCAGCTGAAAGTTGGCAAAGGTATCGATATTCACGGAGGTGTCTGGCGGAGGGGTTACGGTGGTATCTGAAGTGTCGGGCGGGGCGCCGGTAGTATCGGTAATACCGCCGGGGTACGGTATTTCCTGGCTCAGCTCACGCTTGCAGGAAAATATCATACAGCATAGCAGCGCAATAACTATAACGGGGGCGTTGGCATAACGCATAAGCTGTTCTATTAGGTAATATGGGGTAATTGACTCTCCTGTAAATATACGCTTTCTACCGGATGGCCGCTACTAGTCCCGTACATATCCTTCGAGGTAGGCAAATCTTTCTGTAAGCCGGCCGTTCTTAACAATTGTTGCTTTTTCAATAACAGGGCTGTTGGGTTGAAGGAGGTCCTCAAACACATATTTCATGAGCTGGTCACCGAAGTACTGGGAGGCGTCGCGTGGCAGCTCATTGGGCAGGTTGCTGACGCACATCATATCTACCGAGCGGGATAGGCCCGGGGCCGTGCGCTCGTGGCTGATACGGTCTACCCCGTACACCGGGTTGTCAATAGTTGAGTCGGACAGGTTGCAGGGGACGGAGCCGTTGGTGTCGTCGGTAATATCGGCTATGACCTGTATGCGGAAGTTGTCTTTAGCCAGGTCGGCCCAGGTAAAGAGGGGTGGAATACGTTCGTCCCAGTAGATACCGTTCATAAGTATATCGCTGACGGTAACATAGGGCAGAAAGCGGCATTCATATGCTTCGGGGTGCTGGTGGAAATCGTCGCGGCTATAGGTTTTATCGCTGCGGCGCAGGTATAGCTCGCCGGCCTTCAGCTGTGTGTACACGGGGTAGGCATAGGTATTGATAAGGTACTCCTCCGGGGGGATGTACTTGATGCCCAGCATGCCCATTACTTCCAGGATGCCTGCCGCCACGCGGCCGGAGCCGGTGATCACGATCCGGAGCGGGGGTAGCTTGATGCCGAAATAATGTTTTATCAGCTCCTGCAGATCATGGCAGGTATGCACGGGGCGGTACTGAAACAGGCCTGTTCTTTTGCCGTACGCCAGCAGGCCGTTATGGGCGCCTACCACGCCGGCAAAGAAGCCGAAGCCGAGTATTCGCTGGCCATCGTCGTGCACCAGGCATTCATAATCTATGAGGGTAATGTTATGGTTAATGATATGCTGCAGCATGGCCTGGTTGTTCGGCTGCTGTTTTTTGGTGTGTGAAAAAAAGAGGTAGGTTTTGCCGGGCAGCAGCTTTTCTTTTGGCACCTCTTTAATACCCATAAGGATGTGGCAGTGGGAGAGGTCCTCCGCCAGCGGAATGCCGGCCTCCATGTATTCGCTGTCGGTAAAGCAGCGGTGGGGGGAGGGCTGTACGGTAATGCGTACGTTGGGATAATTAAGTAGTATCCATTGGCATTGCTGGGGGGTGAAGGCGGTGCGGTTATCGTGTGGTAGTTTTTCTTCTCGTATAAGGCCGATGTGGATAATATCAGTTTTTTGCATGGGTTCAATTTACGTAATAACAGGGTTTTGTGCGGGGCGTTGAGGGAGAAAATATTTATTTGAGGTTCCGGGAAAATTTTCTACATTTGCGTCCCCGCGATTGTAAGATATTTTTTGCAATGGTGGATTGCCCGGATGGCGGAACTGGTAGACGCGCTAGACTCAAAATCTGGTTATCGCAAGGTAGTGCAGGTTCGATTCCTGTTCCGGGCACGGTGAATGAAAAGTGTCAAATTTCAGGCAGCTGAAAACTGCCGCAAAAGTTTGACACTTTTTTATTGCAGTCAACTAATCCGGGCGGTTACTGCAATGCTTGTCCCGGGCGCCACACAAAAATTCACTATCCTTTTCCTTTACTCAATTAAACCCTGCCCGGAATTCCAGCGGACTTTGCCCGGTTTTGCTTTTAAAGAGCTTGTGGAAGGATTGTGCGTGTTCAAAACCCAATTCATACGCTATTTCGTTTACTGATAAACTGGTGGTAGATAATTTCTCTTTCGCTTTTTCAACCAGTTTTTCATGAAGGTGTTGTTGTGTACTTTTCCCTGTGAGTGTTTTCAGCAAACTGCCTAGATAGCCGGTTGATACGTTCAGGGAGGCGGCAATAAACTGAACAGAAGGCAATCCTTTTGTAGTCAGGTCTTTACTGTTAAAATAGCTGTCAAGAAGCGCTTCCATTTGGTCTAGCAGCCGATGATTGCTTATTTTTCTTGTAATGAACTGTCTTCGATAAAACCGTTTTGAATAATTGAGCAGGGTTTCAATTTGTGAAATGATAATGCTTTGGCTGGATTCGTCGATGTTGGTATGATACTCTTGTTCTATATTCTGAAGGATGTTATTTAAAATTGTTTCTTCCTTGCCGGAAAGAAACAATGCTTCATGTATTGAATAGCTGAAGAAATCGTATTGCTTTATCTCTTTTGCCAACCGGGAGCCCCATAAGAAGTCGGGATGGATCAGCAACATCCAGCCCGACCGCTCTTCGTTTGATTTGGCTTCCGGTTCAATCCTGAATACCTGCCCCGGCGCAATAAAAAACATAACGCCTTCGTCAAAATCGTATTGTTGTTGCCCATACTTTAATTTGGCGTTCACTCCTCTTTTTAGTGATACCTGGTAGAAATCCAATACCCAGTTTACATCACTGATATTCTCCGGGCGTACGATGTTACTATAATCAATTACGCTGATCAGTGGATGTTCGGGCTGGGGCAAGCCCCGCAGGCGATGAAATTCGCTGATGGTTTTAATGTTTTTTGTCTGCCGTTGCATAGTGCAAAATTAAAAAAGCCATGAATACACACCCCCTGCGTATTCATGGCGCCTGATTTTAACCGCGGTTATAAGCGCCGGCGAATTCTTTGGCAAAGTCGTCCAGCTTTACTTTACCTAACTGCGGGCGATTTTTGTAGTAGTCTTCATACAGCAAGCCATTGCCCTGGCTTCTTTGCATTTCTATAAAACCTTTTGCTACCTGTTCATTAAAGCCGATAGCCAGCCAGCCGCTCAGCAGCTGCTCGCCGGGGATGACTTTCCACTGCAGATCGGGTTTGCCGATAGCTTTGCCAAGGGCTTTGGCAACTTCGTTGGGTGATACTTCATCGCTTGCTACATAGCGAACCGTTCTGCCGGCAAATGGTTGCCCAATTTCTCCGGCAATAACATCTGCAATATCCAATGGCGATACCCAGGGTTCTTTTGTATCGCCGCCGTAGTTGGAAATAATATGCCCCTGCTTTTTTATCACAGGGATAAAGCTGAACAGGTTGATGTAAAAACCAACGGGACGAATGAACTTAATGGATATATCATCCGGCAGTTCACGCAGCAGTTTTTCTACTTTATGATGAAAAAGAAGGATGCCGTTTCCCTTGTTCATATGTGCACCGATGCTGCTCAAATGCACTACCTTTTTTACGCCCGATTGCTCAACCGCATATTTGTAGTTACGCCCTATTTGTTCAATAGCCCCAATAAAGTCGATGTTTTTATCGAACATATCGCCTGCCGCTTCCATGGTTTCCATAAGGTAAACAACATCTGCGCCCTTGAAAGCGCCTGCCAGGAATGCCGCATCCTGCATGGCCCCGATAGCGGCTTTAGCGCCCAGTGCTTCAATATCTTTTTTCCTGTCAGGCTTGCTGCTGATGACGGTTACAGCATGTCCTTCCGATAATAGTGTTGTTGTAAGCGGCTTTCCAATGTTGCCGAGCGATCCTGTTAATACGATATTCATTTTTTATCTTTTTTTGATGCTGCAAAGCTCCGTTGTTGTTGGAATGCGTTTGTAGCCGGAATCACTTTTGTTGTAGCCGGATTTAATTAAGATGCTCTAAAATCGCGCAGTAACTGTTCATTTTCGAACACTTTTGCTTTGCTTAATTTCGCAAAACGTTGTTTGTAAAGGATCTTATAATTGGCATAGGCGTTGGGGTGGTTTTTAGTGCCGGGTGCGCCGGGGGTGTTATCGCCTGCATCACACATCAAAAACCAGTTTTTATGTTTAAAACAAACATTAAAATCGCCTGGAGAAATCTTTTAAAAGACAAGCAGTTTACATTTTTAAATGTGTTTGGCTTATCTGCCGGACTTGCATGTGCATTACTTATTTTTCTTTGGGTGAATGATGAAGTGAGCTATGATAAGTTCTTTTCAAATGATGATCGCTTATATAAGCTATTTGAACAAAGAAGTAATGATAATGGGTATGTTGCTTATTCAGAGGAATCGTCGGGCCGGTTAAGTGATGCCGTTAAGATGTCAATACCGGAAGTTGAGTACGCGGCTGCTGTTGCTCCTCCGGGTTGGTTTCCGCAAATCACACTTTCAGCAAACGATAAAAATATTAAGGCAAACGGTCAGTATGCAGAAAAAGATTACTTCAATATTTTTTCCTTTCCATTGATTGACGGCAACAGGAATAATGTGCTTGTGAATAATAATTCAATTGTATTAAGTGATGACCTTGCAGTTAAATTATTTGGCACCACAAATAATATTATAGGAAAGGCGGTGAGCTTTAATCATGATACCACATTTTTCGTATCAGGTGTATTTAAAAAAATGCCTGCTAATTCTTCCCAGCAATTTGATTTTGTGTTGTCGTTTGATTACCTTAGAAAAGTAAGCACCTGGGTAACTGACTGGTACAGTACGGGGCCATTAAATTATGTTTTATTAAGTCCAAATGCTGATGTAAATAGTTTTAAAAGAAACGTTGCAAACATTATTAGGAAAAATACTGACGATACGGGCAGGTATGTTTTTCCCATGAAATTTTCTGATGTTTACCTGCATAATAATTACAATGGCAATGTGCAAAGCGGCGGAAGAATAGCGTATGTAAAATTGTTTGCCATACTGGCTGTGTTTATATTGGTGATTGCATGCATTAACTTTACGAACCTTTCTACAGCTAAGGCTGCACGCAGGTTTAAAGAAGTGGGTATAAAAAAAGTTGTTGGTGCAGAACGAAGGCAATTAATATTTCAATTTCTTACCGAATCGTTTTTGCTTACTGTTTTTGCGATGTTTTTTGCGATGGTGATTACTGTATTGCTATTGCCGGCATTTAATCAAATAACCGGAAAAAGTATTTCACCTGATTTTTCATGGAAGATGATTGCCGCTGTTATTTGCATTGCTTTAATCACCGGTTTTGCTGCGGGCAGTTATCCTGCGTTATATATTTCTAAATTCAATCCGCTGTCTATTTTGAAAGGCAGGTTGAATACTTCTGTGGCGGAGCTATTGTCCAGGAAAGGGCTGGTTGTTTTCCAGTTTTCTTTATCAACCGTTTTAATTGTAGCTGTGTTTATTATTTACCAGCAAATACAATTTATTCAAGCCGCGGATCCAGGTTACAATAAAGATAATTTATTGCGCATAGCAGCAGAAGGAAACCTGGCAACAAGACAAGATGCATTTATTGCAGCGTTAAAAAAGATCACCGGGGTTAAAAATGCAAGCGCAACAGACCACCGGATGGTTGGCCACAACTATGCATCTAGCGGTTTACACTGGCCTGGAGAGGACCCAAACAACGGTGTTGTATTCGAGATTTTTGGCGCCGGGTATGATTTTATTGAAACAATGGGTATGCATATAAAGGAGGGGAGAAGTTTTTCAGAAGACTACGGTTCGGATTCATCGGCATTAATTGTGAACGAAGCAGCGGTTAAGGCAATGCAAATGAAAGATCCTATTGGTAAAACAGTGCGGTTTTTCGGGAAAAATATGCAAATTATCGGTGTTGTGAAAGATTTTCATTTTGAGTCAATGCATGAAGCCATAAAACCGTCTGTTTTAAATATTGTGCCAAGAGGCGGAACGATTGTCGCAAACATCCAAAGCAATAACCGGCAGGCAACAATCAATGCGATACGGCGTTTGTATGAAAGCTTCAATCCCGGCTTTCCATTCACATTTAATTTTTTAGATGAAGCATACCAGCAGCAATACGAAAGTGAAACAAGGGTGTCTGCACTGTCAAAATATTTTGCCGGATTGGCCATCAGTATTTCGTGCCTTGGCCTGTTTGGATTGGCTGCGTTCACTGCACAAAAAAGAAGAAAGGAAATCGGGATAAGGAAAGTAGTTGGCGCGTCGGTAGGCAATATCACCGCAATGCTGTCAAAGAATTTTCTGAAGCTTGTTGCCATCTCTTTGCTGATCGCATTTCCTGTGTCGTGGTGGATAATGAACCAGTGGCTGCGAAGTTTTGCTTACAGGATAAATATAACCCCATGGGTTTTTGTTATAGCAGGTTTTTCAGTTATTATAATCACATTATTAACAATAAGCTTTCAGTCGATTAAAGCGGCAATAGCAGATCCCGTGAAGAGTTTAAGGGCGGAATGAAAGACGTCTATTCGACAACCATGAGCACAGGGAAAACGGGCGCTAACGGCTGGCTGCGGAATAAGTATCAGCAACAAATCGCTTGCCAGCAGTAGTTGGGGCAGACAGCGTTTTATTGACCATTATTTATAAATTCGGCTGTACTCAGCGCTAACTTTGTTAGGCCTAATGGGTGTATAGCTATATTCCGATGGTATCTGCCTGAGAAACCTTGCCCGGTTAATTTTTCAGCGCCTTTTTGTATTTATTAAGCGTTTCTTCATACTCAATAATGTCGTAATCAAACACTCGCCCGTTGAACTGCGGATCCTTTATTTCCGCTTTTGCGAGGATGACGGCTTTTTCCTGTGCTTTCACGGCATTCTTTATATCGCCGGCTTTGCTGTAAGCAAGCGCCATCTCATCGTACAAACCTGAAAATTGTGCGTCTTCCAACGCTTTGCTGAAACCATCTGCAGCAAACAGGTAAGTTTCGCTGGAAAGGCCGTCTTTATCACAGATAGCCATTGCAATCAATTTAGCTAATGCATTATTTTCCTTCAATAGTGCTTTTGCATAGTTCATAGCTTCTGCCTCCGGGAAATTAGCAAGCAATATTTTTAATTTTTCAATTTTCAAAGGAACCATCAATAACAGCTCTTTATTGATGCCATCATCAATTGCCTGAAACGCCTTTGCAAAATCTTTTGTTTTAACGGCATCCTGTACAGTAGTCCATATGGTTACCATCTCATTGTTCAGCATTGACATTGACGCAGCCTGCACCTCATAGTTTTTTTTGAAGGCGGCTACATCAAAGCTGTCCCTGAGAATGGGTTCTATAACGTTATCGAGGCCGGCGGGGTTCCCGATCCATACAATCTCTCCTTTGCTGACTATAAAAGTAGTGGGTATGCTGTTAATGCCTGCCGGTTTTAGCCAGGCATTTGCCATGTCCTGCGCATTGTTATCAGTGATGATGTTATACCGGATGCGGTTGGCGCTGCTGTTTACAAAACGGGTAACGTTGGGGAGCGAAGATTCATAAGGTTTGTCGCCCGTTCTTTCCCACACGTTCACACCTATAAAAGTGGCTTTGTCCTTGTATTTGTCCGACAGATCTGATAAATGCGGCATGGCGCCAATACAGGGGCCGCACCAGGTGGCCCAGAATTCGAGCACGTACAGGCGGTCGTTGCTGTAAACGTTAACGGGCGTGCCTTTCAGCCATTTGGAATATTTAACAGCGGGAGCGGCGTCACCAATATGAAGGGTAATAGCTTCTGCTGCGCTATGGTCCTGGGCAGTTACCACAGTGGCCATCAGGATAATAATCGCAGGCAGTATGCTGGTTTTGCGTAATAGCATGGAATTGCACTAATATGGCAATAAA
>NZ_DASTRI010000269.1:0-17648 GCF_035761305.1 Chitinophaga sp.
CAGGTAATATTGCATCTGCTCTTTCAGCTCTTCCCGGAACCACTCCTGCAACGGCGCTATGAACGGGCGTTTGGGCCGGTCCATTAAGGAAGGCGGAATATATTTATGCACGATGGTTTTCAAAATGTATTTATTAATGCCGTCCTTTACCTTCAGCGATTGCGGCACCTGCGCCAGGAACTCAACCAGGCGGTGGTCCAGCATAGGCTCGCGGCCTTCAATACTCACGCTCATGGTTGCACGGTCTACCTTCACCAGGTTATTATCTACCAGGAAGGTTTTATAATCAATGGCCAGCAGCTTGTTCAGGGGATCGTTCACATTCACCAGCTCTCCGTTCATGTCAAAGCTGGTTTTGTACTTTTCCGGCTTTACCTGCATATAGTGGTTCACCTCTTTTTCCGTAAGGTACTGGCTAATGTATTTAAGCGCATACTGCGGCTGGCCGGCGCGCCATATGAGCTTCATTTTCTCGTAGCGGGAGGCAAAGTTGTACCGCCGGTTAAAGTAAGGTATCATTTCGGGGTTCATGATGCCCATGGTATGGCTCAGTAGCCCCTGCAGCCTTTGTGAAAAGCGGGTGTAGCGCAACGACTGGTTAAACTTATTATAGCCGGCAAACAGCTCGTCGCCGCCATCGGCGCTCAGCGCCACCTTTACCTGCCTGCTGGCCAGCTTACTTACCAGTGTAGTAGGTACGGTGGAATTATCGGCAAACGGCTCATCGTAAATTTCCGGCAGCTGGTGCAGTATCTCCAGCGCATCGCCGGGGCCTATTATCCATTCTGTATGATCGGTGCCCAGGTGGCGGGCAATTTTTTTCGCTTCTGCAGATTCATCAAACTGCCGCTCCTTATAGCCAATGGTAAAGGTTTTAATGCGGCTGCCGGAACCTGCCTGTATGATGGCGGCCACGCTGGCGCTGTCATATCCGCCGCTCAGGAACACGCCTACCGGCACATCGGCTACCATGCGGTAGTTATATGCGCTTTTCATGAGCGCTTCCGTATGCTGTATCACCTCATGCTGTGAAAGGCCGGTAAGCGGCTGGTTATAGGCGTCCAGCACATTCCAGTAAGCGCGTTCGTGCAGCTCCTGCCGGTCCAGCCGTACGGTAAGCAGGTGGCCGGGTTTCAGCTTGCGCGTTTCCTGGTAAATGGTGTAAGGGGTGGGTATGTAGCTGTATTGCAGGAACAGCGATACGCTGTTCACGTCTATCTCTTTTTTGAACTGCGGATGTTCGCACAGCGCTTTCAGCTCAGAGCCAAACAGCAGGCGCGTACCATCCCAGTAATAATACAGGGGCTTAACACCCGCGCGGTCGCGGCACAGCACCACCTCATTTTGCTGGCGGTCGTAAACCGCAAAGGCAAACATACCAATGCAGCGGTCCAGCACGCGCTCTTTCCAGGCATCATAGCCTTTCAGCAGCACTTCGGTATCGGAGCCGGACTGGAAGCTGTAGCCCAGCTTTTCCAGCTCTTTCTTTATTTCCCTGAAGTTGTATATTTCCCCGTTAAAGATAATTGAGTAGTGTTTGAAGTGCATGGGCTGGTGGCCGCCGCTGGAAAGGTCCAGGATAGAGAGGCGGCGCTGTCCCAGGCCAATGCCGGCAGCTGCGTGTTCAAAAACTTCATAGCCGGCATCATTGGGGCCGCGGTGCAGCATGGCATCTGTCATGCGCTGCAGCATGCCGGCATCCGATTTTTTGGAGAAATCAATAAATCCTGCGATACCACACATGTTTAGTTCATTAAGTGTTACGGTTATCTCTTTTTACTTCTTATTCTTTACTTTTTCCTTTTACTTCAACCCCAGGTTCCAGAAAATCCCCCGCCAAAAGGCTTTCAGGTGCGTAGCTTCGCGCCGGAGCACATATTGCAGGGTATTTTTGGGTATTGTTAAAAAGGTAAAGTACAGCATAAATACCAGGCGGGCCGGCAGCTGTACGTTGCGGCGCATGAACAGTATCCTGTTCCTGGTAATGTAGTATGTTTTTAACGGGCTGTTTTTACCCGTTGTCATAGATTCTTTGTGGTATATAAGCGATTTATACTGGTAATAAATCCTGTAACCTTTACGGCGGAACTGCTCGCACCAGTCAAACTCCTCATAGTATAAAAAATACAGTTCAGGCATAAGGCCTACTTCTTCCAGCGCCTTACGGCTTATCATCATGGCGCCGCCGTGCGCATAAGGGGTGGCGGTAATGGCGTCATACTGGCCCTGGTCTTTCTCGCGGCAGCCTACCATGCTGTTACGGCCGGTAAATACATCTACGGCATTATAGCCTGCATATTCAATGGTGCCGGGGTGAAAGAAGTAATGGAACTTGGGGCTGGCCACGCCTGCATCGGGGTATTGCTGAAATACTTCCAGCAAACCTTCTATCAGCCCTTCTGTAAACTCGGTATCGTTATTTACCAGGAACAGGTACTCCCCTTTTGCAGCCGCTATGCCCAGGTTGTTGCCACCGGCAAAGCCGCGGTTCTCCTCACTGCGTATCACTTTTACACCAGGATAGCCGGCGTTGATCACGGGCCGGGGATCTTCCTGTGAGGCATTGTCCACGATAATCACCTCCAGGCGCGGATAGGTGATCTTTTGCAGGGAAGCGAGCAGCTCGCAGGTAACCTGCGTGTTATTGTAATTAACAGTAATAACGGATACCAGCGGATAATATGTTGAACTATTTGCTGACAACATCTAACAAGGGATTATCAATACCAGTTTGCGTGTGCTTGGTGTGTATGAACCGGTTGTTAGCCCCTTTGAGGCGGAACAGCAGCGATACCATAATAAATAAGGCATGCGGCAACCCTAGCAGGGCCGACAGCAGGTACCTGCGGTAAAACATACCAGGTATAGGCAGCAGCAGGCTGATACAATTACATACCCACAGTGCTACCCACCAGGTGGCGGGCAGCAGCAGGTAGTGATGTAATAGAATATATAAAACTGTAATGACTGTAACGGAAGCAACCAGCAATGAGCGCGGCATTAAAAGGTTCTGGCAAACGGCCAGGTTAAAGTAATCCACGTTACCGCGGAATAAATACTGCCAGCCTTTTTTCCAGTAGGCGCGCAAATACACCAGCTGGCTGGATAGCCACCGGCGGCGCTGGTTTTTAAACGCCTCCGGGTGCTCTACCTTTTCGTCGAACACCAGGGCGCTTTCGAGATAATAAATGGCATAGCCTCTTGACACTAACAGCAGCTGCAGCACTTTATCAAACCCGCCGGTGGCCTCAATTTCCTGCATAATGCTTTTAATAAGGGGGTATTGAAAGGCCATGCCGCTACCAATAATGGAGGATGAAAGGCCAAGGGCATTGGCGCCTTTACGGTACAGGTGGTTGCCAATGATCTCATTGGCCGCATCCAGCACCGCAAAAGGCGTATTCATATTTTTAGCTACGCGTTGTGTTTGTATAACATGCTCGCCGCCCTGGAAGGCGCTGTTCACCTTTTGCAGGAAATCAGGGGCCAGCATGTTGTCTGCATCGCATATCACGGCCAGGTCATAGGCATCCTCCGGCAGCTGCATAAAGGCAGCGTTCAGGGATTTTGCCTTGGTGCTTTTTTCAAATGACACCGGTATAACGGTGGCGCCTGTATGACGCAGCTGGTCTATAGTTTCCGGCTGCAGCGAGTCGGCTATTACCACCACCTGGTACAGGTGCCCGGGATAATTAAGCCGGTCGTAACTTTTTACGGTAGACAGGATAATATCGTCTTCTTTATAAGCGGGTATCAGTATGGCTACACGGGCATGCGCTGCGGCCTCCGGGGCAGGCGTATTTTCCTTACGCTGCAACCGTCCTGCAATAGACAGCACCAGGTTATACAATATGCATCCGGCTAAGTAGGAAAGTAAAATAACTTCAATAACGGCAATCATTATACGTTGTCTTTTTGTACCATTGCGAAAGGCGTATTCACCATCAGCCACATATCGTACACAAATGAATGCTTGTTCGCATAGTTAATATCCAGGGTGATTCGTTCTTCTACAGACATATCTTTTTTACCGCGTTTGCTGATCTGCCACAGGCCGGTAATACCGGCAGGCGCCAGAAAACGTTCCGCCCACGCATCTGTAGTAAGGGAAGCGGCTTCATACAAAGGCAGGGGGCGGTTGCCTACCAGCGACATATCCCCTACCAGCACGTTGAACAGCTGCGGCAGCTCGTCGAGGCTGGTGTTGCGCAAAAACCTGCCGAAGCGGGTAATACGGGGATCGTTGGAAAACTTCAGGAACACGGGCCCGTTGTTGCCGGTGTTATACTGGTTCTTATCTTTCAGCTGCGCCAGCTGTTTGTCCGCATTCGGTATCATAGTCCTGAACTTATGGAAGCGGAACATACGGTAGTTTCTGCCGGCCCGGGGAGAGGAATAAAAAATGGGGCCTTTGGACTCCAGCCGTATCATCACTGCAATCACAATGAACAGGGGCAGCAACAGCAATAATAAGGAGGCAGACACTACTATGTCAAACAGGCGTTTAAGCGCATAATTCAGGTGTTTGCCGGAATTGGCCATAATAGGGGGCTGCGGCGCCTTGGCGCCGAACAGGTGCAGGCGCTTGAACTTGCTTACGAAGTTCACCTTGTCTGCTAGGCGGTTTTCCAGGCACTCCCATGTAATGATCTCATCTATGAAATTGTACTTCTTTACTAATGATTTCAGGGGCGCGGAAAGTTGGTCGGCATACAGGAAAAACGGGATGGACTTTAACACCTGGTGCGCTTCAAAATAAGCTTCCCAGTTGGCAAGGTCTGTTTCGTAAGCGCTGTTAAAGCGGTAAATAATAACTGCCGGTATTTTGCGGTACACGTTTAGCAGCTGGTCTATGGCCTGTTGCGCATCTTCGGTATGCTCGGCAACCAGGTACTTGAAATGCGGGGTTGCTTGGGGTACATCCACATAAGAGTGACCAATAAACAACGCGATCTTTTCGTCGGTTATCTGCCGATATATCGGGTTGTTGTGTTTACCAGTATTGCTACTCCTGACAAAATTGGCAGTCGTTGAAAAACTAGGTGTAATCGTCGTCTCCATATATTATACAATTATTGCTTGGTATTGGGAAAATTCCTTAGATCGATACCGTAAGCTGACCGCTCAGCGTATGCGCTACTTTTTCAAGTAACACTACGGGATCGAAAGGTTTATGCATTACCACCCGAACATTATCAAAGCGGGTGTTAATAGCAGGTTCTGTAGCAGGCACTTCTCCGGAAAGCACTATCACCGGTATATCTTTATAAAGGTAGCTGCCTGAAAGATGTTCCAGGAGCTCCCATCCGCTTATATTTGGCATGTGCAGGTCTGTGATAATAAGATCTGCGGTATTCCCTTTTGATAACCAACCCATCGCCTCTAATCCATCCTGGGAAGCTATCACCGTGTAAGATTTGCTCAGGATTGCTTCCAGCAAAAATCTTATCGGTTTGCTGTCGTCTATTATTAAAACTTTCTTTTTCATTTACTACCTTCTTATTCAATAATACTTGTTAAACCAAACACCTAAGCAACAACACATAGCTATGCCATAGGTATAAAGAAGGTTTTAAATTGGATAAGGTCAAAGAAGAACTGAAATGTACGGTAGCTTTTCAGGGGATATGATGGTCAATTAGAAAGGATTAACTACATGTAAAGTTAGCAGGTCTTTCTCAAAAAAAATACTAAAACTTCTAAGTTGTGCATATCAGGCACGCCGGTAACATTATGTTGCATACAGAGAACATTGTATCAATGTACCGAACGGATGTAAAATTATAATACTTGTTGAATTTCATAAACGGTATTTCGTAAACGGTTTATTTTGGCTGGTGAATGCGTGAAAAATCGTGGTAAACGAATTTGCAAACAAAAATTGCTCCAAAAATTTGTTATTGTGACAACAGATAATGTAATTTTAGCACTTCACAATTGCGAATCGCTCCCCATGAAAAAATGGTTGTTACCTGCCAATTTATTGCTGCTTATAGGTATTACGGCATATGTGTTTCTTGTACTGCTTACCATTTATCATAAACAGCCACCCCTGTATGATGAGCCGCTTTTTATTCCCAACGTATATCTTTTTGAACAATACGGGCTTTCCCGTGAATTTTTAGTGAATATAAATCAACAGGCGCCAGGGCCGTTGTACCAATTTATCCACTATCCGTTGCGCGGCATTACACACCTGCAAACACCCGGCATACGGCTGGTGAATACTTTCCTGCTGGGATTAATGATCCTGGTGTTAACCATTATTATTACCCGTATATATGCAGCTAACCGCAGGCAGGCTTTTATGCTGGCGCTGGGCATTATGGCGGTGCCTATGGTATGGACGGTTTCCGGTATGGCCTTAACGGAAATACCACCCATGTTCTTTGCCACCCTTTCTATAGCTTTATTATGGTTTGCATTACGGCAGCAGGAAAGCGCGCTGCCCCTCAGCCTCTTTACCGGGCTGCTTGCAGGTTTTGCGCTTGGGCTGGCTATCCTGGGGCGCTCCCCTTTTCTTGTGCTGGTGCCGGCTGCAGGCGCGCTGCTTGTCAATAACTTTCACAATGCGCGGCGTTGGACGCTGCTGGTTATTTACTGCGGTGTGGCGCTGGCTATGTGCCTGCCGGTATTTTACATCTGGAGAGGATTAACGCCGCCGCAGCAGGCCTTTACCGGCGCAGGCGGTTTAAGCGGCGAACATGGCATGCTGGGTTTTGCATATGGAGCGCTGATCACTTTTTTACTGGCGCCGGGCTGGTTCTATTTCAGTAAAAGAGTAATGCTATATATGGCGGGCGCTTACGTGGTACTGCTGCTACTGAATGTAACCGCTGTGCACTGGGAGTATGCTCCGCTGAACATAGCTATTGGAAAAGTGATGCCTGCCGCCGTAATGCAGGTATACCCATATATTATGGCGCCCGCGCTGGCAGCAGTAGCCGGTTACTTTGTAATATGCAGCGCGTTGCGGGGCTGGGAACGCCGTACAGAACCTTTTTTCCTGTTCCTGTTAGCGGCTGCTATGCTGCTGCTGGCCACCAACTTTAAGGTAACGCACCTGTTCAGCTCCCGCTATGTAGCACAGGCAGCGCCTCTTTTTGTGCTGCTGTTACTGGGGTATGATAAAATCACTTATGGAAAAATAGCAAGAACGGTAATAGGCATGGTAATAGGTCTGCTATCGCTGGAAACATATTTTCTTTTTCATTAAATACTTTAATTTTTTACTGTAAAAGCCCCAAAACATGCATTGGCTAGTTAAAATAGCCCATTCACCTAAAAAAATTAGGTAGTTTATTTTCTGCGAATTAATTTAGCGCTCGAAACCGAGTACACCCTAAAGTGCTATTTTTCATAACAGTAAAAAAAGTTGCTGTTTCCCAATTGGCACCGGTGTTGCAAATCTAATCTTTCTTTCGCCTTATCCTAACGCAAAAACCACTGCGTGGCCCGGTGTAAAACCGTAAGCTGCCCTTCTTTTAACCACCATTCCTTTGAATTTCTGGCTGCATGACTACATGCATAATGTTCATGCTTTTAACTAAACGGGTATCATATGATTTGCCGCATGGGTCCGGGTTTCGCCGGATTTTTTAAGGTGGCATAGTTGATAAAAAATAATAATTGATATGGATGTAATATATTTTGTGAAAGCACTGCTCAAAAAAAAGTGGTGGATCATTATCAGTACGGTAGTGGCCCTCGCGCTTTCCTTTGTTTTCACCATGGACCGCGCCAAGCTGTATATGTCCAATGCGCGGATGTCAACCGGCTTTACCATCAATGATGAAGTAAAGCTGCGCGACGAGAATGTTAACCTGTTTGAAGCCGATGTAAAGTTCAGTAATGTTATTGAAACCATTACCTCCCCTACTGTTATCAGCCTGCTCTCTTACCAGCTGCTGATACACGATCTCACCAATCCCAAGCCGTTCCGCTTTCTTTCCGAAAAGGAACGCAAAGCGCCGGAATACCTGCAGTTTAACCGTATTACCGGGTTACAGCTGGCCCGCCATAAGCTCGACTCTTTGCAGATGCTTACCTCCTACCAGCCGGACGAACGCAAGCTGCAGGAATATATGAAGCTGTGCAAATATGATTATGAGTCCATACGTAAACGACTGAACGTAGGTCGCCTCCAGCGTACCGACTATATAGATATTTCCTTTGGCTCAGAAAACCCCGAGCTGTCGGCCTTTGTGGTAAACACGCTGTATAATGAGTTTATCCGCTACTACCGCAGCATGCGCTCAGAACGTTCCGTTGAGAACGTAGGCACTTTTGAAGCGCTGGTGAACCAGAAAAAAACAGAGCTGGACCAGAAGATAGACGCGCTGCGCAACTATAAATCATCCGAAGGGCTGCTGAACGTGGAAGCTGCCAGTGGTAATGAGCTGGGCCTCATTAGCCAGCTGGAAAAGGGCTTGCTGGATGAGAAGGCCAATTACAACTCGTTGAACTCCTCGCTGCAAAGCGTAAACGAACAGCTGGAGCAAATGAACCACGGCCGCACGGTGTATGATAACAACAACGCCGCTATTATAACCCTGCGCAAACAGCTGAACCAGGATAATGACGCCTATATACGCGGTGGCAGCTCCGACCCCGAGCTGGCCGATAAGATAAAGGACCAGCGCGCGCAGCTGCAAAAGCTCATGTCAAGCGCATCTGTAGCTACCGGCAAAACCGTTAGCAAGGATGAGCTGCTGCAGAAAAAAGCCTCCCTGGAAGCAGACCTGAAGGCTTCGCAGCTGAATATGGGCAGCCTGCAAAATAAAATTGCTTCCCTGCGTGGTTCCGTAGGGTCCTATGCCAACAAAGAAGCTACTGTAAGCACCTTACAGAAAGAAGTAGACCTTGCCCAGGAAGAGTATAACCGGTTAAAAGAAAAGCTCAACGCGGCACTGGACAGCCGCATTGCGCCCCCGGACGATTTCAGGCAAACGCTGAAAGGCCAGCCTGCATTTAAACCGGAATCTTCCAAACGGATTATCATCATGGGCATGGCCGGTGCATCCGTGTTCCTGTTAACTACGCTGGGCGTATTGTTTATGGAGTTCTTTGACAGCTCCATGAAATCGCCTTCTGTGTTTGAAAAGCAGGTGGATCTGAAACTGATCAGCACCATTAACCACGCTGACCTTAACAGGTACAGCATTCCGGAAGTATTGCAAAAGCAGGTCCCGGACGATGACGTCAGCCACAGAAGGCAGAACACGTTCCGGGAACTGCTTCGCAAGCTCCGGTATGAGGTGGAGAGCAGCAACAAAGCCATTTTCCTGTTTACCAGCACCGAACCGCAGCAGGGCAAAACCACGCTCATACAGGCCCTGGCTTACAGCCTGAGCCTGAGCAACAAACGGGTGCTGATCATCGATACCAACTTCTGTAACAACGACCTTACCGTGGCGCTGAATGCCAAACCCACGCTGGAAACATTTTCCATGGCGCCGGAAGAGGTAAGCATTGATAAGGTACGGGAAATTGTAACCACCTATAATATTCATGGGGTAGAAGTAATTGGCTGTAAAGGCGGCGACTATACGCCTTCTGAAATATTGCCACGCAACCATTTGCTGAACTACCTGCCGGTGCTGAAGGAGTATTATGATTTTGTGCTGCTGGAAGGCGCGCCGCTGAACGATTATACAGACAGTAAAGAACTGGTTAATTACGTAGAAGGAGTTATTGCCATATTCTCCTCACGCATATCCCTCAAACAGAACGACAAGGAATCCATACAATTCCTGCAGAACATGAATGGCAAACTATTGGGGGCTGTGCTCAATAATGTAAATGATGACTTTTTGGAGTTATAGCAGCCAGAAAACAAGCACATTATGGGAAGCTTAGGCCCGAAACTAAAATTTATTTTTTCATTCCGGCCGGCAGTATCAAGGCGATACGCCTGGGTAGACTATGCCAAAGGAATAGCAATCATATTTGTAGTGTACCGGCATGTATTATATGGTTTATTGTACAGCGGCGTAACGGTAGATCCTGTTATGATGGACGCTAACGAAATCCTTTACGGGTTCCGTATGCCGTTATTCTTTTTCCTGTCGGGCCTGTTCTTTTCCTCCAGCCTGCAAAAGCGGGGGCCGGCCGACTTCCTGGTAACCAAGATCAATACTTTGCTGTACCCTTACGTGTTGTGGTGCTTCATCCAGTTAACCCTCCAAATTGTTTTTTCAAACTATACCAACTTTAAACGGGGCGTAGGTAACTATATCGACATTCTTATTCATCCGCGCGGCATGCTGCAGCAATGGTACCTGTTTGCGCTTTTTAATGTAACGGCGCTGTATCTGTTTAACCACGTGGTGCTACGGCTGAAAGCCCCGCTGCAGGTGTTACTGGGGCTGGTAATGCTGGGGCTTATTCCCCTTGCAGGCACCATCAGCACTATATCGGATGTAATGATGTTTTACATTTTCTTTTGCCTGGGCCACCTGGCCGCGCCCTACTTTTTTGAGGAAAGGGTGCAGCAGCAGCTGGCCTCCGGCTATAAGGTGGTAATACTGCTGCCCGTTTTTGCAGTGGCGCAGTACTACACAATGGAGCATCCCGAAGCCAATATGTACGTGTTTTCCAGCCTGGCCATGTTCGGCGCCCTGCTGGTGATCATGATCTCATTTTTACTGGCCAGGTACAAACGGATGACCTTTTTACAAACATTAGGTCATTACTCATTATACATTTACCTGCTGCACCTGGGCATTATATTCCTGATGCGCATGGCCCTGCTGCACCTTGGCCTGCAGGTAGGCATGCCGGTAATGACGCTGATATTGATGATTGCAGGCATCCTGTTTTCCATTATACTCTACAGGACCTGCCTGCTGCTGCACCTGGAGTTCCTGTTCATAGGGCCTTTTAAAACCCGCACTGCAACCATGCCCATAGGCAAAGCAGCGGCGGACAAAGCAAACGGACAATGAGAAAAACGGAAAAGAAAATTATCAACGAACAGCTGCACCGCGCATTGATCATCCTGTTTATAGGAATGGTCATTATTATGCTGCTGATCAAAACTACCTTCCTGTAAAGGAGTATAACGGCAAGTACAAATGCAACTGACAAGGAAAAATATTATTCAATGGTTTATTGTGCTGCTATGGGCATTAATGGTGCCCTTGCTTGCCTACGTAGCCTCTACCGGCATAAAGGCCGGCGTAGGCCTGAGCGTGGCCATTGTAGGCGGTGCTATTTGCCTGGTGTGCATGAGCAACTATAAGCTTGGATTTTACATATATATCACCATCACCTTTATACTGCCTATGCTGGAGCGTATGTCCGGCTCGGAGCAAAGCGTGGGAGTGGCCATGGATGTGCTGCTGCTCTCTACCCTGTTAGGCTGTATTGTTAAACGGGGCGATGAAACGATCAAAAAAGTAAAGTTCTTTAAAGATCCGTTGCTGGTATGCTTATTCCTGTACCTGGCAGTACTTGTAATGGAGCTGTTTAATCCCGAAGCGCATTCCCTGCTCGGATGGTACGTGTTTATGCGCGTAGCCATGCGTTGCTACATTTTGCTGTATGTGGGGCTGAATGTTTTTAACAGCCTGGAAGATGTGCGCCGCTTTATGAAATACTGGCTTATACTGGGTACCGCTGCCGCCTTTTACTGCTGCATACAACAATGGCATGGCCTGCTGCCTTATGAGCAGGCATTCATTAATAAATACCAGGACAAGTTTGGCACTACCATGATCGCCACCGGCATACGCCTGTTTTCCTTTATGTCGGATGCAGCGGTATTCGGGATCATCATGGCCTGTAACATTATCATTATGCTGATATTGTTAACCGCCAACAGGAAGGTCATATCCATTCCCAAAAAAGTGGTCATTGTTATAGCCGTTATACTGCATGTATTGGCGCTGGGCTATTCCGGCACCCGTACCGGTTATGTAATGCTGCCGCTGGGACTGATGATATTTTTTATGGCTAACCTGCAAAAGCGCAATACCATACTGGTAGCCATGACCTTTGGATTTTTTGCCCTGGCCATCCTGTACGGGCCTTTTTACGGCAACCCTACCATTGTACGGGTACGTACCGCCTTTATCGGCAAGCAGGATGAATCGGTGAACGTACGCGACCGCAACCGGCACCGCATACAGCCATACATACACACGCACCCGTTCGGGGGCGGCGTAAATACCACCGGCGGTAACGGGGTTACCTACCACCCCGGGCATGCGCTGGCCGACTTTCAGACAGACAACGGGTTCCTGCGCGCGGTGCTGGAAACAGGCTGGCTGGGTATGCTGCTGGTGGCAGGACACTTTTTTTTCCTGATACAAACAGCGGTCAGCAATTTTTTCAGGGTAACGGGGGAGCTGGATAAGCTGCTGATGATAGGCATTGCCGCAGCCAGTTTTGCCGCCGCTGTTTCGGAGTACGCGCAGGACACGGCCACCCTGGTGGAAACATCCATTATGTTGTACACCTTTATGGCAATCGTAATTAAAATCAAATACCTGGAACGGGGATAAATATTTGCTGATGGTATGCGCTGCGCCGCCTTTCCGCATTAACAGGGCAATAGCCGGCAGCTACCATTACGCAGCTAAAAAAACAAAATATAGACTGATGAAACGAGCCTACATTACTTTTATGGCACTATGCATAAGCCTGGGGGCTTTTGCACAGCTGCAACAACCGGACACCTCTGTTTTACTGAAACTGCCGCAAGACCCGGCTGTAGTAGCCAGGTTTAAACAAAAACTGGTAGAGCTGGCGCTGCAAAACCCGGACGTACGGCAGTATGATGCACAAAAAGAAATCACCAAATACGACACACGCATTGCCAAGGCAGCCTGGCTGAACCACCTTACCGCGGCCGGCAACCTGAACGAGTTTACCATTAAGGGCAACCACAATGGCAACAACCCGCAGGCCAGCTTTTACCCCCGCTACAACTTCGGGGTGCTGATACCGCTTGGCCACTTCATCTCCATACCTAATGAAGTGAAACGCGCCAAAGCCCAGGGCAGGATGGTGCAGAAACAGCAGGAATCAGCCGCATTGGTCATTAAACAAAAAGTGCTGGACGCCTATGAGGAGTATGCAGCCAACAAGCAGCTGGTAGAGCTGCACACGCCCATACTGGAAGATGCGCTGGTGCATTATAACCAGGTAGAAGAAAAGTTCCGCGCAGGCGACAGCGGCGTACCGCTGGACGAATATAAAGCGGCTTATCACGAATACAACGCAGAAATGGTACAGAAGGTATTGCTGGAAAAGAACCTGCGCCAGTCCAAACTGGCGCTGGAAGGCATTGTAGGCATGACCCTCGAAGAGGTGATGCACCTGCTGTAACATTTTGTTGATTGTAAAAGATGATATAATGACGTTAAAAAATATGATGCTGCTGGCAAGTTTCTGGTTATTTGGAAACGCCAGTGCGCAGCAGGCTGCCAACTATGCGCCCCTGCATGCGACAGAAGTAAGAATTAGCCCATGGCAAACCAGGCAGGCATTGATTTATGTTCCGGAGAACGCGGTACCTGGTAAAAAATATCCCCTGCTGGTTTGCTTTCACGGCAGAAGTATTGCAGGGAAAGACCTGGGAAAAATTTTCAGGGAAGGCGTAACACGGCAGATGCGTGAAGGCAGGAAAATTGAGGCTGTGAACCCGAAGGATAAAAAGCGATATGAATTTATTGTGCTGGCTCCATTGGCGCTAAGCTGGACGTTTACACCGCAGGATGTAGACCCCATGCTGGACGATGTGATAAAGCGCTTCCCGGTAGATACCACCCGTATTTACCTTACCGGTTACAGCGCCGGAGGTTGGGCAACAGAATCCGCCAAAACGCACAGCAAGCACCTGGCCAGCCGCATAGCAGCCTGTGTTACCATGTCGCCGCCAATTATAGACAGTCCGTACTTAAAGCGGTACAAGCTCACGACAGACGCCAACATACATACCTGGTATTTTGCCGGTTTGGAAGATGGGTATGTGCTTAAGAACATACACATTTATGCAGACAGTACTAATAAATACAAACCAGGGCTTGTTCGCATGACGGTGTACCCTGGCGGCCACTGCTGCTGGCACGAGTTCTATAATCCCCGGTACCGCGAGAACGGGATGAATGTTTATGAGTGGCTGCTGCAATACAGGAAGTGATTAAAAATTAAGAATTAATAATTAAGAATTAATAATTAGGAAGTGTACATATAAGGCATTGCTTACTTACAGCACCCTTCATTATTAATTATTCATTATTCATTACTCATTGTTAATTATTCATTATTAATTGAATAGAAGAAACGCACTTAAAGGACTTTTACTATTGAGCGGTAGCGGGGCAGTAATTATGAGCGGCTTTAACGGTTACCGCTGGTTTACCCGGCCCAGCCTGCGACGGCTGCCTGAATACAAACCGCTGATAGCGGAACTGGCAGAAACCATTATACCGCGCACGGAAACACCGGGCGCCAAAGACGCAGGTGTGGAGGACTTTATCATTACCATGATACAGGACTGCACACCTTACCGGGTACAGGGCCGGTTTATGGAAGGACTGGAAGATGTGGAAGCATATACCCGGTCGCAGTACGGCCTTACATTTTCGGAGTGCAGCAAAGAGCAGCGCCATAATGTGCTAACGTACTTTGAAAAAAGAGACCGCCCCTTTCCCGGGATTGCAGGTAAAGCAGTGCGCAAATTATTCGGCGACAACTTTTTTATGACGCTGAAAAAATATACGGTACAGGGCTACTGTACCTCCCTGGAAGGCGCAACCAAAGGACTGGCGTATGATTATGTGCCCGGCCGCTACCAGGGCTGCGTTACCCTGGCTCCCGGGCAGAAATGCTGGGCTACTTAAATTAATTAATAATGAAGAATTAATAATGAAGCAGCGTGCGTATAAGGCGGTGTGTGATTGCAGGTGAATATTAACAATGAATAATGAAGAATTAATAAAGAAGTGATGTGTGTATAGCGCTATGTGTATTGAAAACAATGCGGGCAATTAATTATTAATTACTAATTAACCGCTAACCTTAGTTTTATGACAATTATTTACGGCATATTCCTGTTCAGCTTATTCATCGTGTTCTATAATTATATAGGGTACGGGATATTGCTATGGGTGCTGGTGCGTATTAAACGGATGCTGGTACGCACAACGCCTGCCCCTGCCCTACCCTATGAGCCTCCTGTAACGCTGGTAGTGGCCGCCTATAACGAAGAAGACATGATAGCCGCCAAAATTGAGAATACGCTGGCGCTGGACTACCCCGCTCATAAGCTGCAGCTGCTGTTTATTACAGACGGCTCTACAGATGCTACGCCGGACATCATCCGCCGTTATCCCCGCATACAATTGCTGCACAGCCCCCGGCGCGGCGGCAAAACCGCTGCCCTTAACCGGGCCATGGAATATGTGCAAACCCCTTACGTTATTTTTTGCGACGCCAATACCATGCTCAATGGCGCGGCGGTACGCAACATTGTAAAACATTATGCAGATGAAACTGTAGGCGGCGTGGCCGGCGAAAAAAAGGTGACGGGCAACGACAGCTCCGGCGCTGCCGCCACAGAAGGCATTTACTGGAAATATGAATCGTACCTGAAAAAGCTGGATGCGGCGCTGTACTCCGTGGTAGGCGCCGCCGGCGAGCTGTTCTCCATACGCGCAGCCCTGTTTGAGCCGGTTGAGGAAGACGTGATCCTGGACGATTTTATCATATCCCTGCGCATTAACCTGAAGGGCTATCGCATTGCCTATGCGCCGGATGCCTATGCCATGGAAACGCCATCCGACAATATAACGGAAGAGCATAAACGTAAAATACGTATCTGCGCCGGCGGCTTCCAGTCTATTGTAAAGCTGCGGGCATTGCTGAATATTTTCCGTTACCCGGTGGTATCGTTCCAGTACATATCGCACCGGGTGCTGCGGTGGACACTAAGCCCCCTTTGCCTGCTGCTGCTGCTGGCCACCAACATACTGCTGGCCGTATTTAGCGGCGCATGGCCGTTTTATGCATTCCTGCTGGTACAGCTCATAGGCTATGCCGCTGCATTTACCGGTTACCGCCTGGCGGAACGTAACATTAAGATCAATATTTTTTATATCCCTTTTTATTTTCTGTTCATGAACATAGCGGTGTATCAGGGATTTTACCGCTACCTAACCAACACCCAGTCTGCCGCCTGGGAAAAAGCGAAACGTAAAAATAACGGGTATGGAAAAACAATTACCATTAACAACTGACGCTGCCCTGGCGCCTGCGCACGCTGTTGTTGTTACAGCGCCGGTTCAACCAGGTAAGCCCCCCAAAAAGTTTATTGGCTACATCCACAATTTCCGTGGCATAGCCATCATATATGTAGTAGGCGCGCACATACTGCTCAACTGGCGGGATGGTTCTGTAACACATAAGGTGGTGGACATTATTATGCAAAACTCCACCATCCTGTTCCTGTTCATTGCAGGCTATCTGTTCCAGCACCTCTCTGCCCGCTTTGAGTATAAGGATTACCTGGTAAAAAAATTCCAGAACGTAATATGCCCCTACCTGCTGCTCTCCATCCCGGTAATGGCCTACCGCCTCATTACGCAGGACATTAACGGCTTTACGCTGCAGGACCACCCTGACTTTGCCTCCTGGAGCCTCTGGCGCCAGGGCACCTATTACCTGCTGCACGGCGCGCACCTGCAGCAGCTGTGGTTTATTCCCATGATCGCATTATATTATTTAATAGCGCCTTTATTATTATACGTTGACCGTCACCCCAAGTTATATTATGGTGTGCTGCCGGGCCTTATTATCGTATCGCTGGTAGTGCAGCGCAGCGTTTTAAGCGACACCCTGCCAATGGCCGTACACTTTTTATCCGTGTATGTATTTGGCATGTTCCTGAGCCGGTATAAAGAGGAGTTCCTGGTGTTTGCCCGCAAATACTGGTGGCTGGTAACGGCGCTGCCTATAGGCTTTTTGGTGCTGAACTATTTTATTAGCCCCCGTTTTTATGATAACGTGGATTATACACATAAAATGCTGTTTTGTCCTTTTTACCTGTACTGGCTATGGCGGCTGGAAAAATACGTGCCTAAATTTGTAGATACGCTGGCAGTGCTCAGCTTTGGTATTTACTTTGTGCACTACTTTTTTGTACTGATACTAAGAGGCGGTTACCAGGCGCTGTTTCATGCAGCCATGCCGGGCAACTTATTGGTATGGACCGCCTGCCTTACAGCAGTAATGGCCTGTTCCATTTGGAGCTTACAGTTAGCTAAAAAGGTACTGGGAAAGAAAAGTAAGTTCCTGGTAGGTTGTTAAGCCAAACGTTTAGGGTGAATTATTGGATTTTCACCGGGAATTTTATGTTATTTACCAACTTTTAACAAAAGAGAACGGATTTATTCTCTAAATTGCAGGGAATTAGTCGTGTGTTAGGCAATTCCAATCTTTTCTGACCATCTCCTCGGGGAACCTCCCTTTATCTTTTAATTTTAACCATTCATATCCAATGAAAGAGCCTGGTAACAATAAAATTATTACCGGATACTCAATCATCATATATGATCAAATTTTACCTCCGTTTAGTGCTGTTGCTGCTTATAAGCACACAGCCTGCATGGTCACAAGGCGTACTGGATCCGAACGATCCGGTC